>NZ_JBSVXG010000004.1:0-84900 GCF_054070595.1 Pseudomonas sp. SDO55104_S430
CGCGGGGTACACCTGACACACCGCGTTGCCCGATTTCACGACTGCTTCGCAGCCGGACGCAGGCTGCGCCAGCTGCTACAGGTTTCGAAGATGACGTTGTTCACGTGTTCATAGTGGTTACCCGCAACCCATCAATACGCCGCCTCATAAATCCCTAGCGCATCGGCTTCGCTGACTTCACGCGGATTGTTCACCAGCAGGCGCTGCTGTTGCATGGCGTCCGCTGCCAAGCGGGTCAGGCTGTCTTTGGTGACTGCAGTGTCTCGCAGTCGATCCGGCAATCCGCAACGAGCACCCAGTTGCGCGAGTTCTGCAACGAACTGTTCAGCCCGAGCATCACAATCCCCCGCTTTGAACCGCTCGCCCAGAATCAGCGGCGCCAACTCGGCATAGTCCGCTGCCGCGACGGGCAGGTTGAATTGCAGCACGTGGGGCAGCACCAACGCATTCGCCAACCCGTGGGGAATGTGGAAGTGCCCGCCCAACGGATAGGCCAGTGCATGCACCGCCGCCACCGGCGCATTGGCAAACGCCTGGCCGGCAAGACAGGCGCCGAGCAGCATGGCTTGGCGAGCGGCCAGATTGCTGCCCTCATGTACCGCCTGGTGCAGATTGCCGGACAACAGCCGCAGCGCCTCCCGAGCCAGCAGGCTCGACAGCGGATTGCGCTTGAGTTTGCTGGTATAAGCCTCGATGGCATGCACCATGGCATCGATCCCGGTCGCCGCTGTCACGGCCGGCGGCAGACCCAGTGTGCAGGCGGCATCCAGCACCGCCAGATCCGGTAGCAGCAACGGCGAAACGACGCCCATCTTGGTGGTGTCGCCGGTGGTGACGATCGCGATCGGCGTGACCTCGGAACCGGTCCCTGCAGTTGTCGGCACCTGGATCAGCGGCAGGCGCCGCCCGCGTGCCTTGTCGACGCCATACAGTTCGGCGATGGACTGTGCGCAATCGGGACTGGCCAGCAGCGCAACCAGTTTGGCGACGTCCATCGAGCTGCCACCGCCGAAACCCACGATCAGGTCCGCGCCGATATGCTGCGCGCGTTGCGTGGCGGCCAGTACGCAGGCCTGACTCGGGTCGGCCGATACTTCGCTGAAAATCGCCACCGCGACCTGCGCCTCGGTAAAGCCCGGCAACACGTCATCCAACAGACCCAGGCGTGCGATTCCCGGATCGGTGACGATCAATACACGTCGCGCGCCACGCTCGCGGCAAAGGCCGGCCAAGCGCCGGGTGGAGCCGGCTTCGCAGAGAATCTGCGCGGTGGTGGCAAAGCTGAATGGCTGCATGGCAGCGCCTCCTTATTATTGTTATGGGTCTGCAATCAACAGGCGAAGTCGCAGGCCGGCATGGCCATCAGGCAGTCGGCGCCGCCGAGCAACGCCTCGCGATGTGCCGTGGCCCGTGGCAACACGCGGCGCCAGTAGAAATCGGCAGCGTGCAGCTTGGCCTGGTAGAAGGCTGTTTCGCCGCTGCCATTGGCCAGCTCGGTGCTGGCTCGCAGCGCCGCCTGCAACCAGAAACCGGCCAGCAGGATGTAGGCAGAGTAGGCGAGAAAATCCACCGAGACCGCGCCGATTTCCTGCGGCTCTCGCTGGCAGGCTTCGATGATGGAAGCGCCGAGTGCACGCCATTCTTCGAGTCGTCGGGCGACCGCCACAGCCATCGCCTGCAGTTCGACGTGAGCGCCAGCCGCGTCGACGTGCCGGCCAAACTCCTCGATCAGCGCGTTCAGCTCCGCGCCACCGTCACCCAGCAGTTTGCGGCGAACCAGGTCCAGCGCCTGGATACCGTTGGTACCTTCATAGAGCTGGGTGATACGGCTGTCGCGCATCAGTTGCTCCATGCCCCACTCGCGGATGTAGCCATGGCCGCCGTACAGCTGCACGCCGAGGCTCGCGACTTCCTGGCCGACATCGGTGAAGAAGGCCTTGACGATGGGGATCAGCAGCGCGGCGCGACGGGAGGCCGCGCCGCGGATTTGCGGGTCCTGCGCGGCGTGTTCGAGGTCCAGTTGCCGCGCCGTGTAGATGCCCAGCATCCGGCAGCCTTCGGTGAGGGTTTTCTGGGTGAGCAACATGCGTCGCACATCGGGGTGGACGATGATCGGATCAGCCGGCTTGTCCGGCGCCACGGCACCGGTCAGCGAACGCGACTGCAAGCGTTCGCTCGCGTAGCGCAAACCACCCTGGAACGCCGCCTCGGCGATGCCCAAGCCTTGCAGGCCGACCTGGAAACGGGCGTCGTTCATCATGGTGAACATGCAGGCCAGTCCTTGATTGGCTTCGCCGATCAGCCAGCCTCGCGCACCGTCGAAATTCATCACGCAAGTGGAAGCGCCCTTGATCCCCATCTTGTGCTCCAGCGCCCCACAGCTCAGGGCGTTTCGCTGCCCATCAGGCATCACCTTGGGCACCAGGAACAGACTGATGCCCTTGACCCCTGCCGGTGCATCGGGCAAGCGGGCCAGTACCAGATGAACGATATTGTCCGTCAGGTCCTGCTCGCCGCCGCTGATGAAAATCTTGCTGCCGGTAATCTCGAAGCTGCCATCGACATGGGGCTGCGCGCGAGTGCGCAGCAAGGTCAGATCGGTGCCGGCCTGCGGCTCGGTGAGACACATGGTTCCACTCCACTGGCCGCTGACCATCTTGCCCAGCCAGGCTTGCTTGAGCGCTTCGCTGCCATGGCGATGCAACGCCAGCACCGCACCTTCGGTGAGCCCCGAATAGATGCGAAAGGACAACGACGCCGCCATCAGCATTTCATGGAAACTGGCCGACGCCATTTGCGGCAGCCCCTGCCCCCCGAACTCCACGGGACCGGTCATGCTTGCCCAGCCGTTGTCGACGTACTGACGATAGGCCTCCTTGAAGCCGTCCGGGGTGCGGACATTGCCCTGCGCAAGCAGACAGCCCTGTTCATCGCTGTTGCGGTTAAGCGGCGCGATCACTTCGCCGGCGAATCGCGCCGCTCCTTCGAGAATGCCATCGAGGGTGTCGCGGTCCAGGTCGATGCCCAGTTGTTCGCAGTGACCGCAGACGTCGAACAGTTCGTGCAGCACGAACCGCACCTCTCGCAACGGAGCCTGATAGTTCATGCCAGTTCCCCCGCCACTTCACCGAAATGTTTGTTGCGGGCGCTCAATTGGCCGATCAGCGCCGCAGGGCGCCAGTGCTCACCCAGCACCTGCTGCAAACGTTCGAGGCGAGCGCCAATCGCGTTCAGCCCTTGCGAATCCGCCCAGGCCATCGGCCCGCCGATCTCGGCGGGGAAACCGTAGCCATTGATCCAGACCTGATCGATGTCATGACTGTTGGCAGCGATGCCCTCTTCAAGGATTTTCGCGCCTTCGTTGATCAGCGCGAGCAGGCAGCGCTCGAGAATTTCCTGCGCGTCGATGGCGCGGCGGCGATAGCCAAGGCCATGGGAAACCTTGAGCACCAACGCATCGACCTGCGGATCGTGCTCGGCCTTGCGACTGCCGGGAGCGTAACGGTAGTAACCCTGGCCGGTCTTCTGTCCCAGGCGACCGAGTTCACACAGGGCATTGTCGATTTGCACCAAGGGAGCCTCCATGCCCTGGCCGGCCAGTTGACGGGCGCGCCATTCCAGATCGATGCCGACCACGTCGTACATGCGAAATGGCCCCATGGCGAAACCGAATTGCTGCAGCGCCTCGTCCACCTCGTACGGCAGCGCGCCTTCGAGCAGTAATTTGCGCGCTTCGGCAACATAGCTGCGCAGCATGCGGTTGCCAATGAAGCCCGGGCAATTGCCGGCGATCACCGCCACCTTGCCGATGCGCTGGCCCAGGGCCTGCGCCGCGTGCAGCACCGCGCTGTCGGTGTGCTTGCCGCGCACGATTTCCAGCAGTTTCATGATGTGCGCCGGGCTGAAAAAGTGCAGGCCCAGGACCTGCTCTGCACGACCTGTCACGGCGGCGATGCTGTCGATGTCCAGTGCCGAGGTGTTGCTGGCCAGAATCGCCTGCGGCTTCAGATGAGCATCCAGTTCGCGGAAGATCGCCTGCTTGATTTCCAGATTCTCGTAGACCGCTTCAATCACAAGGTCGGCGTCGGCCAGGCTGGCGTAGTCGGCTACCGACCGGACCCGGCGCAGATTGTCGTCAGCCTGGGCCTGGGTGATGCGTTGTTTATCGACTTGCTGCGCCCAGGTCTGCTCGATCATGGTCAGGCCCGCGTCGAGGGTGGCGGCATTGTTTTCCAGCCACAACACCGACAACCCGGCACTGGCGAGGCTGACGACAATGCCGCGCCCCATGGTGCCGGCGCCAATCACGGCGACCTGCTGGATTTCAAAAGAGTTACTCACGCGCGGCGCTCCTGCTTTTGTGAAAAAAGAACAGCCGTCACCCTAAGCAGGCATCAAGTATTTTTGAAATTTCATTTTCATATGCCATATATTCCCGACATGAATACATTGAATTTCGATCTGAACCTGCTGCGGGTCTTCGACATGCTCCTTCGCGAGCAGAACGTCTCCCGCGCGGCCGAGCGTCTGTCTCTGACTCAACCGACCGTCAGCAACGCCCTGGCACGCTTGCGTGATCAACTGGGCGACCCGTTGCTGGTGCGCGTCGGACGGCGCATGCGCCCTACTCCCCGGGCGCTGGCGTTGGAAGGGCCGATCCGGGCCGCCTTGCAGCAGATCGAGCAGACCCTGGTCATCGGCGATGCCTTCGAACCGCAACACAGCCAGCGCCAGCTACGCATCGCCGTCACCGATTTCGTCGAGCAGATGTGCATGCCGCCCCTGCTGGCACGCCTGCAGGGACAAGCGCCATCGCTGCGAATCGATGTCGCGCACCTGACACCGGACCTGCCGGCCGAGGCGCTGGATCGCGGTGAACTCGACCTGGTGCTGGGTCGCTTCGATGACGTGCCGGCACGCTTCAGCCGGCATCTGTGGCGCCGCGAGACGTTGCGGATCGCGGTGCGCCGGGGTCACCCGGAAATGGGCAACGGCCTGACCCTGGACGCGTTCCTGCGGATGCGCCATCTGTGGGTGCATGGCGGTCAGACCCGCGGCATGGTCGATCAATGGCTGGCCGAGCAGAATCTCGCACGGCAGATCGTCTACACCACCCCCAACTACCTGCAGGCCGCTCATCTGGTGGCGGCCACGGATCTGTGCGCCGTGTTGCCCACGACACTGGCGCAACACTTCGCCACGCTGTTGCCCCTCGACGTTTTCGAATTGCCTTTTGCGCTGGAGACCTTCGAGCTGGAGCTGGTGCACCTGACCCATCGTCAGCACGACCCTGCGCTGGCTTGGCTGGTGGAGCAGATCATGACGGTTGCAGCCCCCTGAGCCATCGCGCAACGCGATAGGTACCATGCCGCTCTGGTATTGGATGCCGTTCGGCCTGCTCCTTAGAGTGGATCGCCCCAACAATAACAAGGACCCTTCCATGCGCTTCACACAGCCTTTGCTGGCACTTGCCCTGCTGGCACCGATCGGCGCCTTCGCCGCGACGCCGGCCAAGGACGCCACCGACGTCACCCGTCACAACAACCAGGCGTGGCTGCAGCGCCTGCCCTTTGCCGACACGGCCGACTTCGACGCGGCACGGCGCGGGCTGATCGAGCGCTACGAGGGCGTCATCGCCAACACAGGCGGCAAGACGGTCTGGGATTTGAGCCAATATGCGTTCCTCAACCAGGAGAATTCCCCTGCCACGGTCAATCCCAGCCTGTGGCGCATGGCTCAGCTCAACACCATTGCCGGGTTGTTCCAGGTCACAGAGGGCATCTATCAGATTCGGGGCCTGGACCTGGCGAACATGACCATCGTCGAAGGTGACAGCGGTTTGATCATTCTCGACCCTTTGTTCTCCGTCGAAACTGCCAGGGCCGGTCTTGAGTTGTACTTCAAACATCGACCGCGCAAGCCCGTCACGACGGTGATCTACACCCATCCCCACGTCGATCATTTTGGCGGTGTACGAGGGGTGATCGACGAGGCGGATGTGAAGGCAGGCAAGGTCCAGGTCATCGCGCCACAAGGCTTCTTCGAACACGCCATCGGCGAGAACGTGCTGGCAGGGCCGGCGATGAAACGTCGCGCGCAATACATGTACGGTGCGCCCCTGCCACGCAGTGCACGCGGCCAGGTGGATGCCGGGCTGGGCAAGGGCGTACCGGCGAACGCGACCGTCAGCCTGATCGCCCCCACCCGGGAAATCACTCAACCACTGGAGCGTCTGACGCTGGACGGTATCGAGGTCGAATTCCAGATGACCCCAGGGACCGAGGCGCCGGCGGAGATGAACATCTATTTCCCTCGCTTCAAGGCGTTGTGCATGGCGGAGAACGCCACCCATGTGCAGCACAACGTGCTCACCTTGCGCGGCGCACTGGTGCGGGACCCGAAAATCTGGGCGCATTATCTGGACCAGTCACTGATGCGCTACGGCCATCAGGCCGACGTGGTTTTCGCCCAGCATCACTGGCCCACTTGGGGCGGTGCGCAGATCCGCGATTACCTCGCCGACCAGCGCGACATGTATGCGTTCATCGACAGTCAGACCTTGCGCCTGATCAACCAGGGCTTAACGCCGATGGAAATCGCCGACACCCTGACCTCCCTGCCGCCGCGACTGGCCAGCAAATGGTACAGCCGCGACTACTACGGTTCGCTGAGCCACAACGTGCGAGCGGTGTATCAGCGCTACATGGGCTTTTACGACGGTAACCCGGCGAACCTCGATCCACTGACACCCCAGGCAGCCGGCAAGCGTTACGTCGCAGCCATGGGCGGCGCCGAAAAGGTGCTGAGCCAGGCGCGCAAGGCCTTCGGCGAGGGTGATTATCGCTGGGTGGCGCAGTTGACCAATCACCTGGTGTTCGCCGAACCGGACAACAGCGAAGCTCGTCACTTGCAGGCCGATGCGCTGGAGCAGATGGGTTACCAGAGCGAGAACGCCACCTGGCGCAACGCCTACCTCAGTGGTGCTCAGGAACTGCGCGACGGCGTGGCCGCGGCGACCGGCAGCGGCGGCAATGTCGATGACATGGTGCGCGCGCTGACGCCTACGCTGTTCTTCGACTATCTGGGTGTGCGCGTGGATGCGCTCAAGGCCAGCGAACATGACCTGACGATCAACTGGCGATTCACCGACCTCGACCAGGACTACGCCCTGACCCTGCGCAATGGCGTGCTCACCCACCGGGATCTGACCCGGCATGAGCAGGCCGACGTCGAGATCAGCATGAGCAAGTCCACTCTGGACCGGATCGCGCTGAAGCAGACGGGTTTCCTGAAAGAAGCGACCGTGGGCGATATCACCATCAAGGGTGAACGGGTGAAATTCCTGCGCTTCATGGGTGGTCTTGAAGAGGCTGACGCACGATTCAATATCGTGACGCCTTGACTGCTGCGGGCGGCGCGTCAGGCGCCGCTCAACAGCGCAAGCATCGCGCTGACACTCAGCAGGCCAACCACCGCACCCAGTGCGAAGATCGCCCGGGGGGCCGCAGCCGCGCGTTCGACCTGCAACATGGCCACCCCCTCTCGGTATCGACGACCCTGCCTGGCCAGCAGTACCAACGCCGCGACGGCCCCCATCGCCGTGGGCAGCGGATCGCCCAACCGTCCGGCGAGCATCACCACGGCAATCAGCGCCAGGAGAGTACGTCGCCAGGCCAGTTCCGTGCGCTCGGCCTGTAACCCCGGATCACCCATGCCAATGCCGCCAGAGCACGCCGCCGACCAACACCGTGGCGACCACACAGCCCAATGCCAGCGACGGTGCCAGCGCCGGCAAAGGCAGTGCGCGACGCTGGCGCAGCGCACGCTCGACCCGCAGCCAGCGCACGCAGGCGCCCGCGCTGACCATCAGGCTCAGCACCAGCAGGCTCACCGCCATGACCATTCGCAGCCGCGCCTCGAACACCTGGGCCGTCAGTGCCTCGATGGCGATCCCGCCACCGAGCAACGCCAGCGATGTGCGAATCCAGGCGAGAAAGGTGCGCTCGTTGGCCAATGTGAATCGCGGGTCGGGCGACTCTCCCGGGCCAAGCAGAATGTCAGTCAAGCCACGGCGCTTGGGCGGCATCCCCATCAGCGCACCCCGAAGCTGCGCAAGGCGCCCGGCGAGAAATACGAGAGGCTGGTGCGCAGGTTGAAGACATAAGGCATGCGCTGCTCATTGATCAGGCCCGAGACGTGATAACGACCGCTCTTCAAGTCATAGGTCGCCTCCATGGCATTGACCGCCGCCTCGCCGCCGGGGTGATAAAAACTGTGCGCGCCTGTGGTACGCCACAGCGCTCCCCGCTGATCGTAAAGGTCGGCCTCGAGAATAGCCCAAGTGTCTTCGTCGATGTAGTAACGGCGCTTTGAGTAGATGTGCTGGGCGCCTGGCTTGAGCGTCGCGACTACTTCCCAAACTCGATGCAGCTCGTAGCGGGTGGGCACGGGATCGACGTGACCCGGGCGGATCAACTCGTTGTAACGCAGATCCGGTGATGCCAGGCGATAGCTGTTATAGGGCACGTGCAGCAACTTCTTGCCCACCAGCTGCCAGTCATAACGATCCGGCGCGCCGTTGAACATGTCGCGACTGTCGGCGGTGCGCAGTCCGCCCGTTCCCGGTCCGGTGGTGTCGTAGGCAATACTGGGCGCCCGCCTGACCCGGCGCTGGCTGGAACTGTAGACCCACGACAGGCGCGGCTCGGCGACTTGGTCGAGGGTTTCATGCACCACCATCGCATCGCCGGCGAGCCGCGATGGCGCGGTCATGCGGTAGGTGAAGTAATAAAGAATGTTGTCGGCCCCCTTCCCCGGCAGTCCGTCCGGGCGGGCAAATTCCTGGCGGGCGCTCATCAGGGTGAAGCGGCCGTTGCCCACTGGCGTGACACTGTCGGAGACCAGGCTGTAACTGGCATTGCGGTTGCGCGTCAGATGATTCCAGATCACTTCCAGGCCGTTGTGCGGCACAGGGAAGGCGACGGCCCCGGCAAATCCGCGCAGGCCGTTGCCCTGGTCCGCCAGCTGCGCGTGGTCAGCATTGCGCGCGGCCGACGCGGCAAGTGGCGCCGGGATCGGGACGCTGCGATGGGTGGGGTAGACCGGCAGTTTCATCGTCTTGGGGTAACGCTTGAGCAAAGCGATTTGCCCGGCCGTCAGCTGGTCTTTGTACTGTTTGTAGTTCTGCGCAGTGATCTCGTACAGCGGGCGCTCCCCGGCATAAGGATCGACTGGTGTGCCGTTGCTTTCCAGTCGCTGCTGAGCAGCCGTGAGCCCGCCCTGCCAAGCCGGAATTCGCCCATCGGGTGAAGCACCGCGTTCGGCGCCTATGGGCGTCAGGTCCGGCGGCAATTGGCCCGTGGCCAGCGCGCCGGTGGCCCACGTCATCGCGAACAGCAGACAGCAGGAGACGGGCCTCAGGGACGGCCGGAATAAACCTCGAGTACGGGTTGTCATCACTCTTAACCTCTTATTGTGTTTATCAGAGAGTGAACAGCTGGAGGTCCCGGCGGATGCCTTGGAAAGGCTGTCGGGACAGGTGGCAAAGCAATCTTCCCGGGTGTTCGGATAGCCTCAGGATGTGTATCAATGGATACTAAGTAGGCCCCTGGGGCCCGACAAATAGCGTCTTCAGATAGTTGCCATAGCACTTCGGCATAGCCAGAGATCTGCCCATGACTTTGAAACAGCTGCGTTACCTGATCGCCATTGCCGAAGCGGGAAGCTTCTCCAATGCCGCACGCCGGGCGTTCATCGCCCAGCCTGCCCTGAGCCGCCAGATCGGTTTATTGGAAAGCGAACTGGACATGCAACTGCTGGCCCGGCAGCACGACGGCATTGAATTGACCGATGCCGGACGGCAGTTGTACGAGGTGGCCCGATCGGTGATTCAACAGATCGATTCGGTGAAGGACGAGCTCAAGTCCAGTCGCGGCAACCCGATGGGTCACGTCTCCATTTCCATTCCGGCCACCGCGTCCGCGCTGCTGCTGCCGCCGATCATCACCCAGGCGCAGGACAAGTTTCCGGGGATCAAACTCACGGTATGGGATGGCTTGAGTCGCGAAGGCGGTCAGGCGATTGAACTGGGCAAAGTGGATTTCGGCGTCGTGCCTAACGCAGAAGAACTCGATCATGTCATTGCCGAACCGGTCTTCACCGAAGACCTGTACTGGGTCGGCACCCCTGCCCTCGAGGCGGACGCCTCGCCGATCACCCTTGCCGAAGCGGCGGCCACACGGCTGGTGATGCCACCGCGTGCGCTGCACCTGCGGCGGCGGATCGAGCAGGCGGCGATGGAGGCCGGGGTGACGCTCGATTCGAGCTATGAGCAGCAGTCGGCGCCGGGTATCAGCAGCCTGGTGCGCGCAGGCCTTGCAGCAACCATCAGCAACTGGCCGCCGCTGACCGAACTGCTGCAACCGATCTCGGCACGTCTGATTGTGGAACCACGGATCACCCGCACCATTTCCCTGGCCCATTCGCAGCACAAGCCGCTGTCGTTCGCGGCCACCTGCATGCGCGACCTGGTGCGCGGACTATTGATCGAGGCGGTGCGCGATGAGCGCTGGAAAGGCAGCCTGATCGAACGCACGCTCGAGGATGAGTTGAGCACCAGTGATGAGTAAGGGCGCTGCATCGCGCAGCGCCCGGCGTTTTCAATTGACCCGCGGCTGCGCGACTACAACGACCTGATTGAGCCGCTCGCGGGTTTTCTGTGGGTCCATGCGCCACAACCCGATCAGCCCCGCCACCACCAGCACCGCGCCGCAAACCAAAAAGCCCTCGCCATAACCGGCCGGATGCTCTGCACCCGCGCCCTGCACCAGGATCCCGGTGACCACCGGCGCCGACAGACCGGCCAGAGAGGCGATGCCATTGCCGATCGCCAGAATGCCCGCGCGCTGGCTGCCCGGCGTGAACTCGGCGAGCATGGCCGGCCCCACCGAATACATCACCAGCGCCAGGCCGCCGCTGAAGGTCAGGCAGACGATTCGTTCAATGCTCGACAGCCCCGGCAGGAACAGCGCGGCGCTGAGCAGACCGCTGGCGATCAGGCAGAACGAAACAAACGCCCCTCGCGACCAGCGCGTCGCCATGCCGCCGCGCATCAGGCGCTGCGAAAGCCAGGCCATGAACAGGCTCAGCGGCGTGGTGACCACGACGAACAGCACGAATACACGGCCGGTCATGATCGGATCGATGCCCAAGCCGTTTTCTAGATAGCTCGGCACCCAGGTCAGGGTCAGCGCCAACGACCAGTTGGCCGCGAAATGGCACAGATAGTTGCTCAGTACTGTGCTGTCGGTGAGCAACCGTCGATATGGCGCACGCTCGTCGTCCTGCTTCAACTGACCCGGGCGGATGCGATCGAGCGTGCCTTCGCGTCCCAGCAGCCACCACAGCACGCACCACACCGCGCCAATGGCGGCCAGCACGATGAAGTTCATGCGCCAGCCGTAATGCACGCTGATCCAGGGGATCATCGCGCCGGCGACCAGCAGGCCGAAGGCACTTCCCGTATGCAGCAGTGCGACCGGCAGGTTGCGCCGGTCATTGGGAAACCACTTGTACAAGGCGTGGGTGGCCACCGGCGACGCCGGCCCCTCGCCGATGCCCAGCAGCACCCGGCAGGCCACGATGGCCCACAAGGAGGTGACAAACAGCATCGGTAACTGGATCAACGCCCAGAATGCGCCCATGCCCAAGAGCAGCGTGCGGGTCGGTCGGCGATTGGCCATGAAGCCACCGACCACGGCGGAAATCGCGAAGAACCAGTGCAAGGCGCCGCCCACCAGGCCGAATTCGGTCGGTGACAGGCCAAGCTCTTTGGACATCGGCACCGCGACCAGGCCGATGACCACCTTGTCGAGGAAGTTGACCAGCATCAGCAGTGCCAGCAGAACCGCAACCATCCAGGCCGTGCCCAAACGTGCGGGGGTGTCAGAGTGAGTCATGGTTGTCTCTCGTTATTGTTCTTGTCTGAGCGTCCGGCCAGGTGCGGCCGGACGTGCGGCGGCACTGCTAGCCAGGCATCAGAACGCCCTTGGCAATGGTGTTGCGCTGGATTTCACTGGTACCGGTCAGGATGCGCATCATACGGGTCGCGCGGAAGATCCACTCCACCGCATTGCCGCGCAGCAGCCCTGCACCACCGTGGATCTGCACCGCACGGTCGGCGATACGGAAAGCGGTCTCGGAGACGAACAGCTTGCACATCGGTGCCTGCGTACGGATATCGCCGCCCGCGTCGTTCACCGCTGCGGTCGCATAAACCATGCTGCGTGCAGCATGCAACTCGGTCGCCATGTCGGCAATCATGTGATTGATCGACTGGAACATAGCGATCGGCTGGCCGAACTGCTTGCGCGTGCGGGCGTAATCGATCGACAGGTTCAGCGCCAACCCTGCCAGACCCAGCATCGTCGGGCAATGCAGCAGACGATTGAGCGTGATGCGCCCCATCGCCAGCTTGAACCCCAGCCCTTCCTCGCCGATGCGGTTGGCCACCGGCACGCGGACGTCGTCCAGGAAAATATCGCCGTGCGCGCCACCACCGGACATCACCGAGTAGTCGCTTTCGATCCGCACGCCTGGCGCCTTGAGGTCGACGAAGAATGCCGAGATGCCCTGGGCGCCGCTACCCGGCCCGGTGACAGCCAGCAGCACCGCGATATCGGCATAGGGAGCACCCGAGATGAAACGTTTGCTGCCGTTTAGGATGTATTCGTCGCCGTCGCGACGGGCACTGGTCTTGATCGCCGTGGCGTCGGAACCCGCCTCAGTCTCGGTCAGCGCGAAACATACGGCCTTCTCCGCGCGGCATACCGGTTGCAGAAAAGCCTCCACCTGGAACGGGCTGGCCACCTTGAACAGATGGCCCACGCGCGGTGGTCCGGACAACTCACCCAGAATATGCGGCGCCAGCATGGAGCCGGTCAGCACGGTGGCTTCCTTCACCGCGCACAGATCCGAAACATTGAGCCCGGCGCCGCCGATGGCCTCGGGTAGCATGATGTTGTAGAAGCCCTGCTCACAGGAGCGCTTCCAGACTTCCTGCAGCACCTCACGCGGATGCGGCTCGGCCCAACTCAGGCCCGCACGCTGCTCAAGCGGCAGGATTTCGTCGCGAACGAATCCACTGATGGCCTCGATGATCTGGCTGGCCTTTTCACTTGGCTGGTACATGGTGATCTCCTGTTCAGATGCGACGGTCGCTGTGTTGCCAGTAGGCATCGCGGATAAGCCGGCGAACGACTTTGCCGTTGGGGTTCTTGGGCAGCTCGGTGACGAAGTCCACGGCGCGGGGTTTCTTGAATCCGGCCAGGGTCTGCGCGCAATGCTCGATGACCTCATCTTCGCTGAGCTCAGTACCCGGCTTGAGCACGATGACGGCTCGCACCGCTTCGCCCCACTGTTCATCCGGTACACCGACGACGGCGGCCTCGTAGACTTGCGGCAGGTTGTAGAGCACCTGTTCGACTTCGGTCGGGTAGATGTTGAAGCCGCCGGAGATGATCATTTCCTTCTTGCGATCGACGATGAACACGTAACCCTCATCGTCGACCGTCGCCAGATCACCGCTGAGGTAGTAACCGTCGCGCATCACCTCGGCGGTCAGCTCGGGTGCCCGCCAATAGCCCTGCATGATGTCCGGCCCTTTGACCACGATCTCGCCGATCTCGCCCGGCTTCACATCCTGGAATTCGTCGTTGACCACCCGCAGGTCGGTCTCGAAATAACAGCGACCGCAGGACGCCAAGCGCCGATAGTCGCCGTTCTCGCACAGATGGTCCTGCTCGGTGAGCACGGTGACCAGCGAACAGGTTTCACCGGCGCCATACCCTTGCGCCAGGATCGGCCCGAACACTTCGATCGCGCGCTTGACCAGCGAAGGCGCCATCGGTGCGGCACCGTACATGACCAGGCGCAGGCTGCTCAGGTCGTATCGTTCCACGCCGGGGAAGTTCACCAGTCGGTTGATCATCGCGGGCACCAGGAACAACCGGGTGACACCTTCGCGCTGGATGGACTCAAGCAGCAATTGATCGTCGTAGCGTTCCAGCAGCAGGTTGCAGGCGCCGACCGCCAGCAACGGCATCAACTGCATGCCGCTGGCATGGGTGATCGGACCGACGTGCGCCATGACATCGCCAGGCACCGCGCGCCGGGTAGGGCTGGCGATGCTCTTGCGGATCAGCGCCTTGCGATTGCCGACGCTGAGCATCGCCGCCTTCAACACACCGGAGCTGCCGGAGGTGTAGTGCAATACGGCCAGCGCATCGTCCGGTGGGTCGCAACTGACCGGCTGGGTGACGCCCAGGCTCAGCAGCGTCGGGTAGGCAACATCGCCGCCCTCTTGCGCCAACGCCACCACCAGACGCAGTGCAGGCACCTGCGCCCGCTGCGCGCCCAAGGCCTGGGCGAACAGCGGCGTAGTGATCAGCGCGACGCTGCAGGAATCGTTGAGAATCTGGATGACTTCATCCAGCGAAAGGCGCGCATTGACCGGCACCTTGACCAGGCCGGCCTTGTAGAAAGCCACTTCGGCCTCGACCAGCTCGACCCGGTTCTCGGCAAGGATGGCGACGTGTTCGCCAGAGCCGATGCCCTGTGCCAGCAACGCAGAGGCCAGCTGATTGGTGCGCTGTTCAAGCTGGGCGAAGGTCACTCGGGTGTGACGATCGATGACGGCCGTTCGCTCCGGCCAGTACTTGGCACTTCGACTGATTATGTTTCCAAGGTTCACGTTGTTGTTCTCGTCGACAGTTAGGACTGGGCCGATCCTAAACAGCGTCGCAACGGCGAACGTAATACCAGTTCCTGATGCCGGGTATAGCTTTTTTAGCTGGGTGAATCGGGTGTGCCGGGCACCCGCGAGCGCCATGCCGAAGTGTTATGGCAACGATCCAGAGACGCTATTTGTGAGCCAATCCAACGCCTCCCTATCATCCCCTCGCAACCGACGACGAACCTGTTCGCTCGGCCTCGGTGCTTCATCCCCCTCACTCTCTAATAAACACAATAAGAGGTTAAGAGTGAACGCTATCGTTCCCGACCGGTTCCGGTCATCGCTGGTTTTACTGTCGTGCAGCCTGCTCGCCGCCCCTGTCGGCGCCATGCAATTCGAACTGGGCGAGATTGAAGGCCAGTTCGATTCGGCCCTGGCATTGGGCATCGGCGTCAGCACCGCCAATCCGGACAAACTGCAGGTGGCAGCCCCCAACGGTAATGACGGCAGGCGCAATTATCGATCCGGTGACGTGTTCTCGACGGTCTTCAAAGGCACACACGACCTGGAACTCAAACACGACAACCTGGGCATGTTCGTGCGCGGTACCTATTGGTACGACACCGCGCAGCGCGATCACAGCCAACGCTTCAAGGAGATCGACGACAACAACCGCAAAACCTCGGCGAAGACAGCCGGTTTCCAGTGGCTCGACGCGTTCGTCTATCGCTTCTACGACATCAATGGTGAGCCGGGCTCGACGCGCTTGGGCAAACAAGTGGTGAACTGGGGCGAGAGCATTTTCATCCAGGGCGGCTTGAACGTCGTGAACCCTTTCAACCAGGCGGCGCTGCGTCGACCGGGCTCGGAGGTCAAGGACGCACTGGTGCCGGTCAACCTGCTGTACGTGACCCAGAACATCAACGATGCGCTGTCCTTTGATGCGTTCTATCAGCTGGATTGGGAACAGACGCAGCTGGACAACTGCGCAACCTTCTTTTCGGGCAACGACTTCATTCCCGAGGGCTGCGAAAGCCTTGACGTCGGTGGCCGGCAGGTCAACCTCGCGGCGGCCAACCGAGGGCTGGGACCGTTTGGCGTGGTCATGACCGAGGAAGGTGTGCGTATCCCTCGAGCGGGCGACAAGGATGCTCGCAACAGTGGCCAGTGGGGTCTGTCGCTGCGCTGGTATGTGGCGCCGCTGGATGCCGAATTTGGTGTGTATGCCGCCAACTACCACAGCCGTTCGCCTTATCTGGGCACCGTCAGCAGCCCGTACTTCAGCAACAACGCTTTCGCCCCGCAGCTGTGCAGCAATCTCGGTGTGCCTTCGGCAGGTTGCGGCGCATTTCTGGCGTCCAGCTCAGGCCAGTCCCTGGCCGGCGCGTTGCGGATGGGAACTTCGCAGTATCTCGCGCAGTACCCTGAGGACATCCGCTTGTACGGCCTGACGTTTTCCACGAACCTGCGCACCGGCACGGCGCTTCAGGGCGAGCTCAGCTATCGCCCGAACATGCCCGTGCAGCTCAACGGCACCGATGTGCTTCAGTCGCTGCTCAACGTCGACGGTCGCAGTCCGTTGTCCGAACCCGGCCTGCGACCGACCACCGACTCGACGCTGTTCAACGGGTATCGGCGCAAGGAAGTCACCCAGGCGCAAGTCTCGGCGATGCATTCTCTTGGCCAGGTGATGGGGGCGAACCAGCTATTGCTGGTGGGCGAAATCGGCGCTACTTACGTCGGCGGCCTGGAAGGAAAAAACGGGCCACGCTATGGCCGATCCGGTGCCTACAACAGTGGCGAACTGGCCGACAACAGCGTTTGCCTGAGCATTTCCAACAGCCCCGAGTACTGCAATAACGAGGGCTTCGTCACGCCGTTTTCCTGGGGTTATCGACTGCGAGCGACCTGGAGTTACTCGAGCGTGATGCAGGGACTGGACCTGCGCCCGAACCTGTCCTGGTCCCATGACGTCAAGGGTTACTCGCCAGGCGACGGTTCGGCGTTCAACGAAGGTTCGCGCTCGGTGAGCCTGGGCCTGGATGCGACATTCATGAGCAAGTATTCGCTGAGCCTCTCTTACACCGACTACATCGATGGCAGCTATGGGACTCGCGGTGATCGCGACTTCGCGGCGATCAGCGTCGGCGCCTCTTTCTGACTCTTATCAAAGGAATACCGATCCATGCGCATTCATTGCGATTTTGCCAAAACCACATCCCGGCTGGTGCTTGGGACGGCGTTGCTGCTCAGCACGGCTACCGCTTCTGCCGTGGCGGCCGGTGACGGCGTCATGCAAGGATTTCCACCTGCCCAGGAGTTTCGTGTGAACAAAGCCAACGCCTTTCAACCGCCCTTTCTGCGCTGGTCGATACGCCATGCGCGGGAAGTGTCTGCGACGCGCAACATCGCTCGCGCCGCCCAGCCGTTGCCATTGACAGGGGAAGAGCCTCGACAGCTTGACTCTGTCGAGTTCAAAGCCGGCGAGGCGAACCTGACACTTGCCCAATACCTGCAGGACACCACGACCGACGGATTCATCGTGCTGCACCGCGGCAAAGTGGTGTTCGAGCGATATCTGGACGGATTCGAGGCTAACCAGCCACACATATGGGCATCGATGACCAAGTCGGTGACAGGTCTTCTGGCGGCGCAGTTTATCGCCGAAGGCACGCTCGACCCCTTGGCCAGGCTGGCCAGTTACGTCCCTGAGCTGAGTGGTACACCGTTCGGAGAAGCCACGGTGCAGGCCAACCTTGATATGCAAGTGGCTGTGGCCTATCCCGAAGCGGTGCCGCCTGATCTGGGCCTGTTTGCCGCCACCGGATTGATCCCGCGCAACGCAGCGATGCCGGACGATATCTATTCATTCCTGAAGTTCGCGCAGAGAGCCCCCGGTGAAAGCCGTTTCTTTTATCAGAACGGTTCACCTGAGGCGCTGGCCTGGGCACTGCGGCGGATCTCCGGATTGAACTGGGCGCAGCTGGTGCAGCAACGCATCTGGTCGCGCTTCGCCCAGGAAGACGCCTATGTCCAGATTGACGAACTGGGCACCGAAATGGCCAGCGGCGGTATCAGCGCGAACCTTCGCGACACCGCGCGTTTTGCCGAAATGGTACGCCGTGAACTCGCTCGCGAGCTCAGCGCCGACAGCTTCAATCGCGCCGTACACAGCACCTTTCAAGCGGGCGATCCGGCGGTTTTCGCTCAAGGCAACCTTGCGCCAGGGCGCCCCGGTTATGCCTACCGCAACTATTGGTTTCAGCGAAATGACGGACAGGGTTCGGTGGAAGCCAGTGGTCGTTTCGGACAAAAAATCTACATCAACCCCAAGCGCGAAGTGGTCATCGTGAAATTGTCTTCCACGGCCGATCAAGCCAGGCGCGCCACCAGCGCTGAAGGTGAAGCGAAGGTGGCTGCACGGGCGATTGATTCAGCGGGGACGTTCAACAGCATGGTCGATTCGGTACTGGTGCAATTGAAGGAGTGAGATGGAGGTTCATACAGCCGCGGGGCATCAGACAGCCAGCGTCATCGTTGACCACCATTCGCGGGCAAGCCACGCTCCCACAGAGGATTTGTGGATGGCATTCGCCCACTGTGGGAGCGAGCCTGCTCGCTCCCACAGGAATTGCGTCCTGAACAAAACCTGGAGTTGTCGAAGGCTGCGATCTTTTAAAGCCATCGAATCAGGCCGGCACAGCCAGAATAATGTGAGACGCCTTGATCACCGCCGCAGCGCTCACCCCCGGCTTCAACCCCAACTCCGCCACGGCATCACGGGTCACGATCGAATAGACTTTCGACCCACCGGCCAACTCGATGACCACCTCGGAATTGACCGCTCCGTCATTGACGCTCAGCACCTTGCCCTTCAGGCAATTACGCGCGGAGAGGCGGATGTCGTCGGACTCGGTCATCAGCATGACCCAGGGCGCCTTGATCAGGGCGATGGCTTCCTCGCCCACGGCAATCGGCAGGTTGCGGACGCTTTCCAGGGTCACCACGGCGACGAGTTGCTCGCCGCCGGACAACTTCAAGCTGACTTCCGCATGACCGCCCCTTCCTGGACCTGGGTGACCTGGCCTTTGAGGGCGTTGCGTGCACTGACTTTCATGAGGTGCTCCTGGTTGGTGTTCGGGTTGGTTGGAACAACCTTAGACCGTCCCCCACAAGCCATCCGACATTCCGATCAGATGAGCAAATCCTCGTAAAACGCACCAAACGCCCGCTCGGGATGGGCGAGCTGGATTTCCAGAATCCACAAGCCGTTGTTCGGGTACTGGTCCAGGTCGCCAAGATCACCGCCGCGATAAATCGCATGGGGAAAGTCACTGACCCGGTGGCCCTTGATGTCGAGGTTGAGCTTCCAGCCCATGGCATTTGCCTCGGCGGCGGCGAAATCGTATAGCGCCACGCCGGAAACCCGTTCGCTGCGCCAGAAGCGCTCGACGCGATCGAACAGCTCCTTGGCCGCCGCGGCGCAGGCGGCCATTTGCGGATCGGAGCCAGTGGTGAAGGTCGCGCCGGCATCCCCTTCATGCCCCTGCCAGACCACGCCCATGTCGATAAAGAAAATGTCGTTTTCACCCAGCTCGGGATCGCCCTCGGAGCGCTGCTTGAAGGTCTTGAGAGTATTGGCGCCGAAACGCACCAGCAGCGGGTGCCAGATACGGTCCATGCCCAGTTCCGCCAGGATTTCCTTGCCGCGCAGCTGCGCTTCGGATTCGCGCATGCCGGGCGTGATGACCGCGGCAATGCGCTCGATGGCCTTCCAGGTCATCTGCTGGGCGTAACGCATGGTTTCCAGCTGGTAACGCTCACCGACTGCTTCTTTGTTTTTCAGGACCGTATTCATCATTCCTTCCCTTGGTAAGAAAGCGCAGGCCAAGCGCTATATATTTTTGTATATTGCGACACTCAATAACAAAGATAAAGCCGCGATCCAGGCTCGAACCCGACATGATGAACATTTCCAGCACCCAGATCGGCGATCCCTCCAGCGCGCTGGACCAGTTCCTGAAGAAGCCCAGCATCCGCCAGAAAAACCATCTGCTGATCCTCAAGGCTGCCAGCGAAGAGTTTTCAGTGTCCGGCTTCGACGCCACCCAGACCCGCGATATCGCGGCGCGCGCCGGTATTCCCAAGGCCAACCTCTATTACTACTTCCAGACCAAGGAAAACCTCTACGCACACGTGCTGCTGAGTTTCGTCGGCCCGCTGCTCAAGGCCTCGGCGGCGCTCAGGGAAAGCGACGATCCGGCGGTGGGCTTGCAGGCGTACATCAAGGCGCGGATCCGGATCATTCAGGAGAATCCGCTGAGCTCGAAGGTCTTCAGCCACGAATTACTGTTCGGCGGCAAGCACCTGCCCGACAAGTACAAGGATCTGCTGCACGAAGAGGCCCAGCGCAACATCGATCACCTGCGTGGCTGGATCGAACGCGGCCTGATTGCGCCGGCCGACCCTGAGCATCTGATGCTGTTCATCTGGTCGGCGACCCGGACCTATACCAACCTGGGGTGGCAGATGTCGCTGATCCGGGGGGCGGACAAGCCGGATGATGAGGATTATGAGCGCGCGGCGGGGACGATTACGCGGATGGTGTTGGGAGGGGTTGTGCCGAATATCGGCGTGCCTTTTTGATCGTGTCAGCTCCATGCATCAGGCCGGCTTGCAAATTACATTAGCGCTAATGTAACTTGCCTCCCAAGCCTTGTGGAGTAACGCCATGAACAGATTGAACGAGCCCGGCCTCGGCGAGCTTCTGCGTTATGTTTCGGAACTGGTGGAGGTCGGCGCCGAGGAGCATTACCAGCAAATGGGCCTGACCTACCGGGCGCGCTACACCCCGATATTGCGTGCGATCCGCTCCGGCGCCCAGACCGTCACCGAGATCACCACCCGCACCCACCTGACCCAAGGTGCGATCAGTCAGACCGTGAGCCAGATGGACGCCGACGGCCTGATTTCCCGCCAGCGCGGCGTCGATGGCCGCAAGACTGTCATCCAGCTGACCCCCGCCGGCAGCGCCGTGGTGAAGCAATTGAAATCCCACTGGTTCGCCACCTTCGAAGCCATCGAGCATCTGGAGGAGGAAATCGGCTATCCGTTGCGCCGGGTCCTGGAAGAAGCGGCGAAAGCCCTTGAAAACCGCGGATTCTCCGAGCGCCTGAATCAAGCCAAACAGCAACTCACAGCGGACGTTGCCCACCATGAATAATCTCAACCGTGAATCGAAGAACTGGTTCGACCAGGGCGGCCAGGCCTACGCCCGCTTTCGCCCGGAATACCCGCCACAACTGTCGGCGTATCTGGCGTCACTCGCGCCCAACACGTTCCTCGCAGTCGATGTCGGCTGTGGCAACGGCCAACTGACCAAACAGCTTGGCGGGCATTTCCGCGAGGTGATCGGCTTTGACCCAAGCGCCGAACAGGTTAATCACGCCCAGCCACAAACCAATGTCAGCTACGCCTGCGCCCAGGCCGAAGACCTCCCCCTCCTGAGCCGCAGCGCCAGCCTCATCACCGCCGCACAGGCCGCTCACTGGTTCGACCTGCCAAGGTTCTACGACGAGGTCCGCCGCGCGGCCGAGCGCGACGCGATTCTCGCGCTGATCAGCTATGGCGTGCTGCGCATGGACGGCGAACTCGGTGCCCGCTTCGAGCAGTTCTACTGGAACGAAATCGGCCCCTTCTGGCCCGCCGAACGCAAGCTGGTGGACACCGGATACTCGACGATCGACTTCCCCTTCACCGAGCTTGAGCCCCCCGAGATCGCCATCCACCTTGAGTGGAACCTCGACGAATTTCTCGGCTACGTCTCCACCTGGTCGGCGATCCGCAGCGCCAGGGAATCGGGCCGAGAGGATCTGCTTCACACCTTCGCCACCGACATCGCCAATCTCTGGGGCACCCCCGAGACCCGGCACGCCATCACCTGGCCCATCAACATGAGGATTGGGCGGCTATGAGCGACACAGGCGCAAGTGGTCGATCACAAAACCTGTAAACGCCCAAAACCCTGTAGGAGCGAGGCTTGCCCGCGAATGCGTCAGGTCAGCCAGCATCATTGTTGAATGTGCCGACCTCTTCGCGAGCAAGCTCGGCTCCTACAGCCTGTGAACCACAAGGTATGGGGTAGGTTTGCACCGTTAGCGAACCATCCTCACTGTCCCACACCTCGAGCGCCCTATTGACCATATCGCCAGGCATCACATCGAGTGCATGCTTGAAAAGCGCTTGTTGGCGAAGCATGCCCAGACCACGGCCATGACCATTCAGGCAAACCAAACCGGCATGCAGTGTCTCGCGAGCGTGAAGTCCGGCCACCGGACCGCCCGCAGGGCCGCGAAAGTCACGGGAATTGATTGTTACCAACGTGTAATCACCCTCAATGACCCGCACCATCAATTGCTGGTCCGTCAGCCCGTTCCACCCCATATCGCGGACCGACGTGGCGACATGGCCTGCCATGTGGGCAATCGTCGTGAGCGAAGGTGACAGGCACTCATCGATCAGAAAGCGGAAACTCATTCAGGCTGCTCAAACCTGCGCGGGCGGCCTCGGCGCGGGTGGGTCTGCTGATAAAGACGGGCGTGTTCAATCATTTCCGGAGTGAGGAACGGATAGTCGTCCTGAATAATGTCGAATGGCACGCCTTCGTCGACCGTAGCCAGCAAATTCTCAATCGGCAGGCGTGAACCCCGGATGACCGGCAAGCCGCCGAGAATCTCTGGATCGCAGATCACGGTTTCGTGTACCCGATGGATTGTCTTGAGGCGATCAGCCATGCGTCCCATTGAACTCTCAAGGTTGACGCTCAGCGTCCCCATGTCAAATGAGCTGACTGCCATGACCACATCGTCGGAAATGGTCTTCCCTGGCTGCTGATACTCAGCGAGCAGCACGCTGTAATGACTCTCCATCCACGTTTCAATGGCTACCTTTCGTGCATTACGAGTCAGCAGGTGCTTGAGATCGTGGTTTATGGTCACTGAGACCGAGGTGCCGACCAGATCGAACTCTCGACGCTGGCTCCGCTTGCAAAAGCGTGATGGCAGCATCCCGTCGTCGACAAGGCGGTCGACCTCGGATTCCGATGTCTGGGTTACAAAGGCCACCTCGGAGCTGGGGGACCATGCGATCTCAGAATTGGTCATGAGAAAATGTTTCCGTGTTTTCGGGAACATTATTCTCTGCCTCATTTCCCGGGCATGCAATGGCTCGTAAGGCCCCTGTTCCAGCCTCGCGACGAATTGAGCCGAGTGGGTAACGGAGTGCTTCAAATCCTGGTCGCGTCACCCAAGACCCTTGAGGAAAGGAGCCGACGCCAATGGAATGCACGCATGAGCGATAGAGCCGTGCGCTATATGATCACCAGCGAGGAATCGCTGAACGCCGCCGGAGATGCTCATCTCAATTACATTCCCGGCAGCTATCGGCCACCTCTGGGTGACGGACAAGACGCTTTGAACGAGGCGGAACAGGATTTCCTGAATCGCAGTAGCCAGTTTGCTGCCACCGAAGGTGCGTACGCTGCGCTGCAGAGCACGAAACCACAAACCCTGGCTTTCGCACTGACGGATTCACCGATAGGTCTCGCAGCCTGGATGCTCGAAAAGTTTCAGTCCTGGGCCGATCATCCCGACGATCTGGAACAAGTCATATCGCTCGATACTCTTCTGACCAATATCGCGCTGTACTGGTTTAGCGGGAACGTCCATGCAAGCTTGCGTTTGTATAAGGAAAACAGACAAAACCCGTTAGTGTTCGAGCCAGGCGAGCGAGTCGATACTCCGTTGGGCGTCTCCCTCTTTCCAAAGGAAATCCCCATGCCGCCCCGTAGCTGGGTGGCACGCGTTTTCGATGTGCATCGCTGGGAGCACATGGCTCGCGGAGGTCATTTCGCGGCGCTGGAGCAGCCGCAGATTCTGGCTGAGGAAATCCGGGCGTTCTTCAGGCCGTTTCGGGTTTAGCCACGCGAAGAGAAGAGCAAAAATGGGGTTGGATTTGTTCTAGAGAAACAGTTCGGCCCCCTTGTTTCGTCCCAAAAAGCCTCGGCAAGTATGATCCCGCCTCAACAACTGCCCCATGAATAAGGAAATCCCATGGCCACCGCCCATGTTTTCATCGCCACCAGCCTGGACGGCTTCATCGCCAGACCCGACGGCGACATCGACTGGCTCCTGCAACGCGATGACCCAACCGAAGACCACGGCTACAACGACTTCATCGCCGACAAGGACGTCATCGTCATGGGCCGGGGGACCTACGAAAAGGTGCTGACCTTCGACACCTGGTTCTATGACCGGCCCGTCGTGGTGCTCTCTGCACAACTGGCCGACACACCGGTGCCCGAGACCCTCAAAGGCAAAGTGCGCTTCTCCAGCCTCTCGCCTCGGGACGTGATGGACGAATTGACGAAACAGGGAATGCACCGGGCGTATGTCGATGGCGGGCAACTGGTGCAGTCATTCCTGCGCGAGGGACTGATCGCCGAGATGGTGATCACCACAGTCCCCGTGCTGATCGGCTCGGGAAAGCCGCTGTTCGGCGCCCTTCCCCGCGACGTTGATTTGAAGCTGGTCTCCAGCCGTTGCTTTGCTTCGGGGCTGGTGCAGTCGACCTATCGGTTGATCCGCTAAACCAATACCGGAG
Source organism: Pseudomonas sp. SDO55104_S430 (assembly GCF_054070595.1). Taxonomy (NCBI): domain Bacteria; kingdom Pseudomonadati; phylum Pseudomonadota; class Gammaproteobacteria; order Pseudomonadales; family Pseudomonadaceae; genus Pseudomonas; species Pseudomonas sp. SDO55104_S430. The sequence goes on from NZ_JBSVXG010000004.1 coordinate 24,392, forward strand.
ACCGCAAACCCTGTGGGAGCGAGCCTGCTCGCGATGATTTTGAACGATAACGCCTCCATAACTGGATGAGCGCGGTGATCCGGAGTCCATCGCGAGCAGGCTCGCTCCCACAATTTACGGGGCATCGATTTGGAACTGTGGCAGCCCCCCTTTTCTTCTCTACTTCTGCGCCGATAAGGAAATCGTGATGTTACCCAACAAAACATGCCCCGTGTTGCTTTCGAGTACACCTGAGCCACGCATCCTGCTGTTTCGCCATCCACTGGCAGGTGTGCAATTGGTCAAAGGCACCATTGAGTCCGGCGAAACACCTGCGCAGGGCGCACTAAGGGAGTTGAGAGAAGAGTCCGGTATCCACACAGCTTTCCTTGTCCGCGATCTCGGCTGTTGGAATGCCGGCCACCTGAATCAGATCTGGTCGTTTCAACTGTGTGCATCGCATACGTCCTTGCCGGAGCAATGGACGCATCAAACACTCGACGACCATGGTCACATCTTTAGTTTCTTCTGGGCTTCTTTTGATGACCTGCCATTTGCAGAGTGTCATCCAGTCTTTCAGCGGGCGCTGCGGTATTTGACCTCAGTGATATCGAAGGGCGACTTCCTGCTGGCTGATGATCAGCACCTGAGTTAGTTGCCCTGCACCCTCGGCTATTAAAGACAGCTTTCCGGGGTTGCCGGCAAGCTTTCGAGAAAAGCAGCAATCTGCCGGCGACCTCGTAAATGCACAGTAGGTACATGAGGACCCGTGCGTTTGCGCACCGCTTCGATACCGGTCCGGTAGCCGTGATCAAAACTCCACACGAACTTCAGAAAGGTCATGAACACCCGGTTAATTTTTTCTGAGCAACCTGCCGGAAGGTCAGCACGAGGGCGGTTCATGACGTTGCGCCTGATCACCCGGCTCAAACAAATAAGCCGCGGCGTATCAAGCCAGATGATCAGGTCGGCACGCGGCAAGCGCAGGTCGAATGTTCGGCGGGCATAGTTGCCTTCGCAGATCCAGGAGCCCCCTGCGACAGCCTCGCCTACACGATTACGGAATTGTTCGGCATCCGGCTCGACCCAACCGGGTTCCCAGAACAACGTGTCGAGGTGTACGACGGGCAGGCCAAGGCGCTCGCCGAGAATGCGAGCCATTGTGGATTTGCCGCTACCGGCATTGCCCAGAATTACGATGCGCTGCATGGTGACTTCCTGTCAGAAAAAGGCCGGCGATTTTGCGGTTTTTTGCCTAGGGTAGGAAGCCCTCCCCGATACTTTCGAAGCGAACAATGGAGGCACCTAGTAGGCAACGCCGAACAGTTAGCAATGAACTACTCGGTCGTTGGAGTAAAAGGGCAAACAATCTTATGAAGAAGTTTTTCCCCATCCGATTCAGGAATAGAATCGCCACCCACTTTCCAACAACACTCGCTTTCAACAAGGAAATCTCATGACAAGGATGGTTGCTGTTTTAACCCTATTTGGTTGCATGACGTCGACCTCGGCATTGGCGGCGTCTGATTGTCCCCTTCCGCAGGGAATGCAGGCGTCCATTGGTGCGTCGAAAGAAGCTATCGCGGCCAGGCAGGCCGGGGTCGCCAAGGATGTTTTGCTTGCCAGGATTACCCCTTCTGCCGACGGACAGATGTCTCGGATGCTCAAGAATATCGTCGACGAGGTTTACGACTATCCGGCGTTGCGCCCCGAGGTGTATGCGGCCTACCGGTTCGAGCATTGCTTCGTTTCGCAGCAGCACGCCGAACAGGTGTCGGCACTGAAGTTTGCCGACGTCTATCCGCTGCTGAAGAAATGTGAACAGATCGATCCGGAAGGGGCGCGAGCGCCTTGTGCGATGCGTGTCGTGCACACCGTAACAGGCATTCCCGAGTAAGCGGGTGGCAGAAAAAAACGAAGGAAAAAGAAGTCGGCACACCAGACTATCAATGTTGACTGAACCACCGCCTTCGCGGGCAAGCCCGCTCCCACAGTGTCTGGTGTCGTTCGCAATTTCTGTGCTCGACAAATAAACCTGTGGGAGCGGGCTTGCTCGCGAAGAGGTCGGCACATTCAACATTGATGGCGACTGATACACCGCTTTCGCGAGCAAGCCCGCTCCCACAGGGGTTCTGGGGTGGTAACAAATATCGCGCCACCACCGACCACTGTGGAGCCTGCTCGCGATGATCCTGAAAGGATCCTCTAAAGGCTCACGCCGACTTCAACGCAAACCGCGAAACCGGCCGACTCAAGCCGTAATGCTCCCGCAGCGTCGTCCCCGCATATTCCTCCCGAAACAGCCCCCGCTTGCGCAGGATCGGCAGCACTTCATCCAGGAACACTTCAAACCCCTCAGGAAACGCCGGTGGCATCACGTTGAAGCCATCGGCAGCCCCACTGCGGAACCACTGTTCGATCAAGTCGGCGATCTGCGTTGGCGTTCCCACCGGCACCCAATGCCCGCGGGCGCCGGCCAGGCGGTTGATCAGTTGGCGCAGGGTGGGCTTCTCGCGGTCGACGATGTCGATGATCAGTTTGAAGCGGCTGGCCTGGCTTTCGTCGCCGTCGAAGTTGACCAGGTGTCGTGGGAATGGTGCGTCCAGGTCCTGATCCGACAAGTCAACGCCCAGCAAGCGGCGCAGTTGCCCCAGGGCGACGTGTGGCAGTACCAGTTCGTTGAGTTCGTCGAACTTGCGCTGGGCCTCGGCTTCGGTGCTGCCGATGTAGGGGCTGATGCCGGGGAGGATTTTCAGCTGGCGGGGATCGCGCCCCACGGCCCTCGCGCGGTTGCGGATGTCGTTGGCGAATTCGGTGGCGCTTTGCAGGGTCTGGTGGGCGGTGAAGATGGCTTCGGCATGGCGCGAGGCGAAATCCCGGCCGTCCTCGGAAGAGCCGGCCTGCACCTGCACCGGCCGGCCCTGCGGCGAGCGTGGCGAGTTGAACGGGCCCTTGACCCGGTAGTGGGTGCCGACGTGGTTGATCGAATGCACCTTGGCGCCGTTGGCAAATACGCCTGCGGTCTTGTCCAACACCAGCGCGTCGTCCTCCCAGCTGTCCCACAGGTCGCCGACCACCTGCACGAATTCCTCGGCCTTGGCGTAACGGTCTTGGGCCGGTGGATGCTGGTCCAGGCCGAAGTTGGCGGCTGCGGCGGCCAGGGAAGTGGTGACGATGTTCCAGCCGGCGCGGCCCTTGCTCAGGTGGTCCAGCGCGCTGAATGAACGGGCCAGGTTGTAGGGTTCGCTGTAGGTGGTACTGGCGGTGGCGATCAGGCCGATGCGTTCGGTCACCGCGGCAATCGCCGCCAGCCAGGTGATGGGCTCGAATCGAATGCGCAGGCCTTCACGGTCGCTTTCGGCCAGGGACGGCGAGTCGGCGAAGAAGATCGCGTCCAGCTTTTCCCGTTCGGCGCGTTGCGCCAGTTGCTGGTAGTAGCCGATGTCCATGGACGCTTCCGGCACCGACTGCGGGTGGCGCCAGGCGGCTTCGTGGTGACCGTTGGGGTAGATGAACAGGTTGAGGCTGAGCTGGCGTTCGGACATTTCCGTTCCTTAAAAATGACGATTAAAAAGATAAGGCGGTGCGCCTCAGTGCAACTCGGCAAAGTCGCTCAGCACGTCATCGCGCAGGTTGATAAAGCGGCTGTCACTGCGATTGCGCGGACGCGGCAGATCGATGTCGAGAATGCGGCGGATGCGCCCAGGATTGGGCTGCATCACCACCACCCGATCACCGAGGAACACCGCCTCGTCTACATCGTGGGTGACCAGGATCATGGTGATTTTTTCCTTGGCCCAGATGTTCTGCAGCTCGCCCTGCAAGCGCGCGCGGGTCAAAGCGTCGAGGGCGCCCAAGGGTTCATCCAGTAACAGCACGCTCGGCCGATTGACCAACCCGCGAGCGATGGCCACCCGCTGCGCCATGCCGCCGGAAATCTGATGCGGGTAGGCCTCGATGAAGTCCTGCAGGCCCACCAGTTCGATGTGCTCGCGCACGGTGTCGCGTTTCTGCGCGGCGCTCAGCGGCGAGTTCTTCAGGCCCACGGCGACGTTCTGTTCGACGTTGAGCCAGGGGAACAAGCGGTGATCCTGGAACACGATGCCGCGCTCAAGGCCCGTGCCCTTGATCGGTTTGCCATCGAGCAGGATGCGCCCGTCGAACTCCTCGTCCAGGCCGAGGATCAGCCGCAGCAGCGTGGATTTACCGCAGCCGCTGGCACCGACGATGCTGATGAATTCGCCGGGGGCGATGTCGAGATCGATGTTGTCCAGCACCTGCAATTGCGTTGAACTGCCCGGTCGCGAGGTGAAGCGCTTGCTGATGTTTTCCAGAGTGAGGCTGTTGTTCATGCTGCGATCCTTTTCAATGTTTCAATCAGCGAGGAGCGATGCCATACAAACGCTGCATCCGTCGTTCGAGTGTCCGGGCCAACGCGTTCAGTCCCCATCCCACCAGGCCGATAATCACCATTCCAAACAGCACCAGATCCATCATGAAATGCTCGCTGCCATCGATCAGCGTGTTGCCGATGCCCTCCCCCGAGACCAGCAGGTACTCGGCGCCGATGGTCGCCAGCCAGCTGTAGACCAGCGCCAGATACAGCCCGGTGAAGATCGACGGCAAGGCGGCAGGCAGCATCACCCCGACGATGGTTTGCCAGCGGCTGAAGCCGTAGACCCGCGCCACTTCCAGCAGATTCGGCGGGACGTTGCGCAAGCCGTCGCAGGTGTTGACCACCACCGGCACCAGCGCGGCCAGCGACAGGAACACCACCTTGGCCACGTCGCCCAGGCCGAACCACACCGAGATCAGCGGGATCCAGGCGAACAGCGAGATTTGCTTGAAGGTATTGAAACTCGGGCCGACCAGACGCTCGAAGTGCCGCGAAAGACCCAGCAGGCAACCCAACACCAAACCGAGCGCTGTGCCAATGAAAAAGCCGCTGAGGTTGCGCGCCAGACTCGCCGAAATCGCCCGCCAGAATTTTTCCGAGGTGATCTGATCCCAGGCCGTTACCGCGACTTTTTCCGGCGAAACCAGCAGCCCCGACTCGCTCCAGCCGAGGTTCGACGCGAGCCACCACAGGGCGACCACGGAGATCGGCAAGACCCAACCGCGATAGCGATGGCTGCCGTTGGAAATCGAAAGAGTCGCACTCATCACCGCTGCCCTCCGAGGGTTGGCCGACCACGATTGAGGCGCTTCTCGGCGTAATCGAAACCCCGATCGATCAGCAGTCCGAGGGTCCCCACCACCACTACAGCGGCCATGACCAAATCGAGTTGAAACAGCTGACGCCCATAGACAATCAGGTATCCCAGCCCTTCACTGGAGGCCACCAGTTCGACTACCACCAGCGACAGCCAGGCCTTGGTGAAGCCCAAGCGAAAACCGGTGAACAGCGTCGGAATCGCCGCCGGCAGAACGATGGAAGTCACACTTTGCCGACGGCTGAAACCGTAGGTCCGCCCGACTTCCAACAGATTTTTCGGTGCCTGACGGAACGCCTGCAAGGTGCACAGGGTGATCGGCACCAAGGCCGCCTTGGCAATCAGCACGTACTTGAGCGTCTCGCCGATGCCGAACAGCAGCAAGGCGAACGGCAGCCAGCCCAGCACCGGAATCTGCACCAGCGCATTGAAGGTCGGCAGCAGATAATCCTCCAGCGTCCGCGACAGTCCCATGGCCAGGCCCAGCGCTACACCGAGCAAGGCGCCAAGACCGAATCCGACTACAACCCGTTGCAGGCTGGCCGATGCGTTGAGCCACAGATCGCCGCTGCTGACCAGGTCCGACAGCGCCTGATAAACGTAGGCCGGCGGTGGCAGTACCTGCTCCGACAGCCAGCCACGCTCCACTCCCAGGTACCACAAGCCCAGCAACAGCAGCGGCAACAGCCAGGGCAAGGCCTTGTCACCCAGGTTCAGGGACCAGGCCGAGGTGCGCTGCACCTCGACCTTGCGCACCGGGCGAACGGGTGACGGTGGAAGACGTTTGACGTTGTCGCTCGGCAATGCCGGCGCCCCATACTTCTCGAGTCTTGCGGTCTGTGCCCTGGCCATCTGCTTAGCTCCTTTATTTGGCGGTCGTCGTGGCCGCTACTGCATTACCCGCTGGCTGTTTGCCGTCCGGGCCGTAAGACGTCCAGTAGCTTTCCAGTCCTTTGGCCTTGAGGGATTTCTGCAGGTAACTGGTCTCGAACCAGCCATCGATGCTGATCGGCCGGCGGATGAGTTTTTCTTCCTTGGCCTGCTCCGCCACCGCCTGGTATCGACTGATCAGGAAGTTATCGACCAAAGGCGATGCCCTGTCCCTGAGGGTGACGCCGGTGAAGTCGGCACGCAGTGAATCCGCGGGGTCGTTGCTTTTGGCCCACTCGGTGAAGACCGCGTCACGATTGCTCTCGTCCGACGTCCATTTCGCCGCATCCACCAGCGTATCGACTACCTTTTGCACGTTGGCCGGGTGTTCCTTTTCATAGGCACCGCGCACCACCAGCGCCGTCTGCCGGGTGTAGCGCACGTTCTGCTCGGGGTTGTCGTAGACGATGTCGATCAGGCCTTTGTCCCGCAGCTTGAACAACTCGCGACCACCGAAGGCGGCATCCACGCCATTGGAAATGAGAGCCGCCTGTGAGCTACCGGTATCGAGGTTGATGACCTTGATATCGCGCTCGGTGAGGCCGTGTTCCGCCAGCAGATTGATCATCACCAGATGGCCGTTGGTGCCGCGGAAGATCGCGACTTTCTTGCCCTTCAGATCCTCGATGGTTTTGAGCGGCGAGCCTTTGGGCACCGCCAGGTAGAGGTTGGCGCGCACGCCAAGCGCCGCCAGCAATTTGGTGTCCAGTCCGTTGGAGCGCCCGACCACGGCCGGCAGATCGCCCTGATAGGCGAAGTCCAGCTGCTGATTGGACAAGGCCTCGTTGACCGCAGGCCCAGCGCCCTTGAAGAAGAACCACTGCACTTCAGTGCCGGTTCCGGCGAAGGCTTTTTCCAGCAGTTGCTGATTGCGCACGATGCCCAGAGGCGAACCGCTGAAGGTCACCGGATCACCGCCACCGGCTGTCGCGACACCGATGCGCAACACATCGGCTTCAGCCACGGGGATCGCAAGTACCGCAGCCAGTGCTGCAGCGATGCTGCCTTTTTTGAACAGACGAATGCCGTTGAGCTTCATGTGAGCCTTCCTTGTATCGATGAGACTGGCCTGTCAGGCGGCGAGGTGTTTTTTGTCGGCTTCGGTTTTCGGCGAGCGGGCATCAGGCGTCGGCTTGAGCGCCTGGCTCAGGCGCCCGTCCACGCCCACCGGGACATCGCCGTCGATGGTGGTGCGACGCACGATGCGCTGGGCATCGCCGTAATCGTTGATCGCAATGTGCTGGGTGGCGCGGTTGTCCCAGATCACCACATCCCCTTCATGCCAGCGCCAGCGTACGGTGTTGTCGACATGGGTAATGCGGTCATGGAACAGGCGAATCAGTTGTTTGGAGTCGTTAGTGTTCAACCCCTGGATCTGTTTGACGAAGTGCCCCAATAACAAACTTCTTTCACCGGACTCCGGATGGACTCGTACTAATGGATGTTCGGTTTCGTAGATCTCGGCGGTGAACTGTTCGCGATAACGCTTGAGCCCGGATTCGTCGGTATTACGCGGTGCGGCGTAGTCATATAAGTTGGTATGAAGAACCCGAAGATTATCGGCGAGTTGTTTTAATGGTTCGGGTAGGTCGGCGTAGGCCGTTGCCGTATTGGCCCATACGGTGTCTCCGCCGTAAGGTGGAATGACTACACCACGCAAGATGGACACTTTCGGGTAATTGGCGACAAAGGTGACATCGGTGTGCCAGGAATTGGCGCGGGTTTCCTTGGCGTCCAGGTGCAGGATCGCGGCGCTCTGTTCCGCGGATCTAACGGTGGGATGTGGGACCTGATCGCCGAAACGGCGGGAGAAGGCTTCATGCTCGGCATCGTTGAGATGCTGGTCGCGGAAGAACAGCACTTTATATTTGAGCAGTGCCTGGTTAATGAATTCGAATTGTTCGGGGCTGATATCGCCGCCCAACTTTACGCCTTCGAGTTGTGCCCCAATTCGACCTGCAACCGGTTTGATTTGAATAGTCATCGAGCTACCTCCTGTCTCACGAGTTGTTGTGGGACAGATCATAAAGACATAAAAGCAGTGATGACTAATCACAAATTATTCTAAAGATAGAAGTTTGGCCATATAACAAATGAGCGATGTGATTTAATAAAAAGACATAAGTTGTTAGTTATTACGTAATAACTAAACATGCCCTCCTGTAGGAGCGAGCATGCTCGCGATGGTGGCGCAGGCACCGAGGGGTGTCAGGCAGCCAACGTTATCGTTAACGACCATCGCGAGCGTGCTCGCTCCTACAGGGTCACCGGGTTACGAGGTCATTTGAAAAAATGACTCGGCGTAGTCCCGAACTGCTTCTTGAACATGGTGCTGAACGCACTCGGGCTGTCGTAGCCCAGCACTCCGGCCACATCGATGATTTTCTCGCCCTGCGCAATACGCTCCAACGCCGAGAGCAACCTTGCCTGCTGACGCCACTGGCCGAAAGTCATGCCGGTTTCCTTGTGGAACAGGCGCTGGATGGTCTTGGCATCCAGCCCCAGTCGCGCGCTCCAGTCCGACAGGGTCGAACTGTCGCCGAGGTCCTGGCGCAAGGCGTCGCAGATGGCCTGGATACGCTGATCGACCGGTTGCGGCAAATGCAACGGCAAGGTCGGCAGCAGCGTCAGTTCATCGACGATCAGACGCATGATTCGCGCTTCCCGGGAGTCCTCGTCGACAGGGCCGGCGATGCTCACCGAGGTTTTGATCAGCTCGCTCAACAGCGCTGAGATACTCACCGCCCGGGTCTCATCCGGCAGTTGCGGAAAACATTCCTGTCGCACGAAGACGCTGCGCATTTTCAACGCACCCACGCAGCGGATCGAATGCACATGGCCGCTGGGCATCCAGATGCCGCGACTCGGCGGAACTGTCCATTGGTTCAAGCCTGAATGCACCACCATCACGCCCTCGATGGCGTAGATCAGCTGATGCTTGATGTGGCTGTGGGGCTTGATGAACCAGTTTTCCGGGTAATCGGTCGCGCTGGTGCACACCGGCCAGTCCACTTCGTCCATTGCGAGCACAAATTCTTCGAGTGATTTGTCCATGATGCCCTTTTTACGAAAGTCAGCGCCCGAATCGCGCGAGACAGGCAATTTCGCGAAATCTAGCATAGCGGCTGATCTACGCAATGCTCTTACTCAGCCTGGATGACGTGCAATGTCCTCAATTACGACCCCTTCTGCGACCGCTTCGGCGGCCAGCCAGACCAGCCCACTGGTCATGCGAGTGATCGGTGCCTGCGCCCTGGCGCACCTGATCAACGACCTGATCCAGGCCGTGCTGCCTTCGATCTACCCGCTGCTCAAGGCCAGCTACGGCCTGACCTTTACCCAGGTGGGTCTGATCACCCTGACCTTCCAGCTGACCGCATCGCTGTTGCAGCCGTGGGTCGGTTATCACACCGACCGTCATCCCAAGCCCTGGCTGCTGCCGGCCGGGATGGTCTGCACGCTGATCGGCATTTTGATGCTGGCGTTTGTTGGTAGCTTTCCGGCGATTCTGGTGGCTTCGGCGTTGGTGGGGATCGGCTCTTCGACCTTCCACCCGGAAACCTCGCGAGTGGCGCGTCTGGCGTCGGGTGGTCGTTATGGTCTGGCACAGTCGACCTTCCAGGTGGGCGGCAACGCCGGCACCGCTTTCGGTCCGTTGCTGGCCGCGGCGATCATCATTCCTTACGGCCAGGGCAACGTGGCCTGGTTCGGCCTGTTTGCGGTATTCGCGATCCTGGTTCTGTTCGGCCTGAGCCGCTGGTACCGCGCGCACCTGAACCTGTTCAAACTCAAGCAGGGGGGCAAGGCGACCCACGGCCTTTCCAAGCGCCGCGTGACCTTTGCCCTGGTGGTGCTCGCGCTGCTGGTGTTCTCCAAGTACTTCTACATGTCCAGCTTCACCAGCTACTACACCTTCTACCTGATCGAGAAGTTCGATCTGTCGGTGGCCAGCTCCCAGCTGTACCTGTTCCTGTTCCTCGGTTCGGTGGCAGCGGGCACTTTCTTCGGCGGGCCTATCGGTGACAAGATCGGCCGCAAGAAGGTGATCTGGTTCTCCATCCTGGGCGCCGCGCCCTTTACCCTCGCCCTGCCCTATGTCGACCTGTTCTGGACCAGCGTGCTGAGCGTGTTCATCGGCTTCATCCTCGCCTCGGCGTTCTCCGCCATCGTGGTGTTCGCCCAGGAACTGGTGCCGGGCAACGTCGGCATGATTGCCGGTGTGTTCTTCGGCCTGATGTTCGGTTTCGGCGGCATCGGCGCCGCGCTGCTGGGGCATCTGGCGGACATTCATGGCATCGAATACGTCTACACACTTTGCTCCTTTCTGCCGCTGCTCGGCATCATGACCATCCTCCTGCCGTCGACCAAAGGGGTTTGACGAGGACGGGCCACCTTCGGGTGGCCTATCCTGTTGATTCAACCCATCACGCCGGTCGTTCCCATGTCCTCCCCGGAAACCAGCCTGCTGCAGAGCTGGCAGCACAACGCCCAAGCCTGGATCGAAGCCGTGCGCAGCGGCGCTATCGAAAGTCGTCAGCAGGTGACTGATCGGGCGATTTTGCTGGCTATCCAGAGTCGCCAGCCCGAGCGTGTGCTGGATCTCGGCTGCGGCGAAGGCTGGCTGTTGCGGGCGCTGGCGGAACGCGGGATCGAGGCGGTCGGAGTGGATGGCGATGCGACGCTGGTGGCGTCGGCGCGGGCAGCTTGTTCTTCGCAGGTGCATTTGGCGAGCTATGAAGCGCTGGCCTCAGCACAGGTGGATATCGGCAGGGATTACGACGTGATCTGCGCCAATTTCGCCCTGCTGCACCAGGACATCATTCCCCTGCTCGCCGCCATGAACGCCTTGCTCGCCCCCGGCGGCGCGTTGGTGATCCAGACGCTGCATCCATGGACCGCAGCGGCGGGCGATTATCAAGATGGTTGGCGAGAAGAAACCTTCGCCAGCTTCAAGGGCCAGTGGCAGCCCATGCCGTGGTACATGCGTACCCTGTCCAGCTGGATCCGGGCGCTGGACATGGCCGGCCTGCGCCTGGCCGAACTGCAGGAACCCCAGCACCCGCAAAGCCCCGTCCCGCAGTCTTTACTGCTAGTGGCCACGCCCCAAACCCTGTAGGAGCGAGCACGCTCGCGATGGAGGCCCAGACACCGCGGGGCATCAGGTAGCCAGCGTTATCGATCACGACCATCGCGAGCAGGCTCGCTCCCACAGGAAGCGGGCCCAGATCCAATCAGGAGATCACCATGCGCAAACTCATCGTCGCCGCCTTCATGTCCATCGACGGCGTCATGCAAGCCCCCGGCGGCCCCGAGGAAGACCGCAGCGAGGGCTTTCGCTTCGGCGGCTGGATCGTGCCCTACGCCGACGAAGTGTCCGGCGAGGCCGTGATGGATCTGTTCGCCGAGCCTTTCGAATTGCTGTTGGGCCGGCGTACCTACGACATCTTCGCGGGCTACTGGCCGCAGATAAAACCCGAAGCCGAAAACCCCATCGCCGACCTGTTCAACGCCGTGCCCAAGCACGTGGCCACCCATCGGCCGGATTCGCTGGATTGGCATAACAGTCGGGTGCTGGACCCGGATGTCGTCGGAGCCGTGCGCGCGCTCAAACAACAGAACGGTTCACAGCTGCTGACCCAGGGCAGCGGCGATCTGGTGCGTCAGTTGTTGGCGGCGGGGTTGGTGGATGAGTTAAGGCTGATGATTCATCCCGTTCTGCTGGGGAGTGGCAAGCGGTTGTTCGGGGATGATGCGCAGGCTTCGGCGTTTGCTCTGGAGCATTCCATCACCACGCCCGGTGGTGTGCTGGTAGCGCGGTATGTGCGTAGTGGGGAAGTGGAGGTCGGAACCTTCGGTTAAACCCGAATATCGGGTGCAGCCATAACCCTGTGGCGAGGGGGTTTACCCCCGTTGGGCTGCGAAGCGGCCCCTGTGTTCTTCCAGACAATGCGTGCATTCAGGTTTTGCGACGGCTTCGCCGCCGAACGGGGCGGTGCGACGTTTCGCTAAACCCCCTCGCCACAGGGTCCCGATCAAGGTCAGATATCGAGCAAGGAAACCAATCGCGATTCCATTACATCAGGCAGCACGTCCAGCAACGCCACCGTCACCGGCAACCTGAACCGCCTGGGCCCCGCACTCCCCGGATTGAGAAACAACCGCTCCCCCCGCCATTCAATCACCGGCTTGTGCGAATGACCGGTAATCACCAGCCTCGTCCCCTCCTCCAGCAACGCCGGCACATCCGCTATGTCATGCACCAGCAGCACCTGCCACCCCTCAAGCTCGAACCGCAGATGATCGGCAATCCGCCCCGCCCAAGGCAGCTTCAGGTCATTGTTCCCACGGACTACATACAGCGGCGCAATGGCCTCCAGTTGCTCAAGAATCTCCGGCTTGCCAATGTCCCCCGCGTGAATGATCCGCTCACAACCCTGCAATGCCTCAAGGGCCTCGGCGCGGAGCAAACCATGGGTATCGGAGATCACGCCCACCTTCATGCAGAACTCCATGACCGATTCAAAAACATGCCCTGATTATTCGTCTCCACCTAGCATCCTGCAATCACACAAAAACCTGTGCGACCTGAGTACAGCCGGGTAAATCAGTTCGGCTATCCGGCCGCCATCGCGGGCAAGCCCGCCCCCACAAGGGTTTGTGCCGACCACAAATTTCGCAACCGACACAAAAAAATTGTGGGAGCGGGCTTGCCCGCGAAGAGGGAGTGTCAGTGCCGTAGATGTTGGCTGACACACCGCTTTCGCGAGCAAGCCCGCTCCCACAATGGGACTTTCTGTACATCTGGGGAATTTGGTTGGCTACAAGGCCGTCTTCGCGGGCAAGCCTTGCTCCTACAGGGTTATGCGTCAGGCCGAGGGACGCATCAGAATCGCCCAGGCCTCGGCCGTAAAGCTGTAGCTCTTGTCTACCTGGTAATCGATGACCCGCTCTTCGCACAAGCGCTTCAACACTTCACGCACGCTGATGAACGAACACTCTACCGCCGAGGCCTCAAGCCAGGCGTGGGTGCCGTTCACACCGATGCTGCGGCCTTCCCGGGCGGCGACCAGCAAGGCGTCGATGACTTTGAGGCGGATCAGGCTGGTGCGCAGACCGTAGAATTCCAGCAGTTCGCGGATCGGTTTGTTGGTGCGTGGAGCGGTCGGGGCCTGGAGGTGGTACATGCGAAGAGTCCTTTTCGAAAACGTTTGGCATTTGAATTGGTGATGTTGTTTTTGACGTTTTTTTACCAATTGCTCCGTTAGAGTGCTGCATCGGTCACACAGGTAATGGTTGATGAAACCCTCTAACCCTCAAGATTCAGAAGACGAGATCCTCACTCAGGCCGCGCACTGGTGCCTGCGTCTGAATGATGAAACCTGCACCGCCGAGGAGCGGGCGGCGTTTCAGCAATGGGTCCAGGCCGATCCGCGGCACGCGTTCGAGTACGCGAAGATGCTGGAGATCTGGGATCTGAGCGACGAGCTGCCGAACGACCCGCGCACCGCGAAAAAGCTGCTGACCGATCCGCCCTCCCGTCACCACGGTGTGCGCAAGATGTAACCCGCTCACAACACACCTTCCTCGACCTTTACCGAGCGACGCTTGCGCAGCCGTTCGGCCAGGGTCAGCACCGAAACAAAGAACACCGGCACGAACAACACCCCCAGCACCGTCGCCGCCAGCATCCCGCCGATCACCCCGGTGCCGATCGCCCGCTGACTGGCAGCGCCCGCACCCGTGGCCAGCGCCAGCGGCACCACGCCAAGAATGAACGCCAGCGACGTCATGACAATCGGCCGAAAGCGCAAGCGCGCCGCCTGAGACGCCGCCTGCGCTAGGCTCGCACCCTGCGCGTGCAACGCCTTGGCGAACTCGACGATCAGGATGGCGTTCTTCGCCGCCAGGCCGATGATGGTGATCAGCCCGACCTTGAAATACACGTCATTGGGCATGCCCAGCACCGTCACCGCCGCGACCGAGCCGAGCATGCCGATGGGCACGATCAGCAGCACCGCAAAGGGAATCGCCCAACTCTCATAAAGCGCCACCAGCACCAGCAGGACCATGGTCAGCGACAGGCCCACCAGCATCGGCACCTGGTCGCTGGCCTGCTGTTCCTGCAACGACAGCCCCGACCATTCCAGGCTGAAACCGGCCGGCAACTCTCGGGCGATTCTCTTCAATTCCGCCATGGCTTGCCCGCTGCTGTACCCCGACGCCGCTTCGCCGGAAAAACGCAGCGACGCCGAGCCGTTGTAGCGGCCGATCTGCAATGGCCCCACCTGCCACTCGAATCGGCTGAAAGCTTCCAGCGGCACCAGTTGGTTTTGCCGATTGGGCACTTGCAGGCGCAGCAGCGCCTCAGGCGTTTGCCGACTGCTGCCATCGGCCTGGACGATCACCCGCTGCATGCGCCCCTGATTGGCGAACTCGTTGATTTCCTCAGAGCCCAGCGCCGAGGCCAGCGCGGCGCTGATCACATCGAAACTCACGCCCAGGGTCTCGGCCTTTTCCCGGTCGATGGTGACGTTGATCTGCGGTGCATCGGCCAGTGCATCCTCGCTCAGATGCCCGATCACCGGCGAAGCCTTGGCCGCCGCCAGCAACTGAACCCGCGCCTTCTGCAGCGCCTCGTGCCCCTGCCCCGCCAGATCCTGCAGGCGCAGGTCGAAACCGCTGGCGGTACCGAGGCCGTCCACCGGTGGCGGCACTACGCTGTACAGCGTGCCGTCGGGCACGTCTTCGAAGGCATCGTTCGCCTTGCGCGCCACCGCCTTGCTCGACTCGCCGCTACCGCGCTGCGACCAATCCTTGAGGGTGAGATAGGACATCGCAGCGTTCGCGCCTTCCCCTGAAAAACTGAAACCCAGGATCGCCAGCACATGATCGGTCGTCGGTTGTGCCAAGGCATATCGCTCCCAGGCCTGCAGCGTCACGTCGGTGCGCGACGCCGAAGCCGCCGGCGGCAGCTGGATATCGGTGACGATGTAGCCCTGATCCTCTGAGGGCAAAAATGAAGTCGGCAGTCGCGCGTAGGCATATGCCAATACCAGCAACAACAGCAGGTACAAACCCATGCTGCGGGCGCTGCACCTGACCCAGCTCGCGCCCAACCGCTCATAACGTTGAGCCAGTGCCTCGAAGCGTCGATTGAACCCGCGCATCCAGCGGTTGCCATGGGACTGATGCGCCGGATCGAAAGGCTTGATCACCGTGGCGCACAAGGCCGGCGTCAGGGTCAGCGCAAGGAACCCGGAAAACAGGATCGACACCGACAACGTCATGGCGAACTGCTGATAGATGATCCCCACCGAACCACCCATGAACGCCAGCGGCAGGAACACCGCCGACAGCACCAGGGTGATGCCGACAATCGCTCCGCTGATCTGCTTCATCGCCTTGCGGGTCGCGGCCTTGGGCGACAGATGCTCCTGGCGGATCAGGCGCTCGACGTTCTCCACCACCACGATGGCGTCGTCCACCAGAATGCCGATGGCCAGCACCATGCCGAACAGGGTCATCATGTTGATCGAGAAGCCCAGCGGCGCCATCACCGCAATGGTCCCCAGCAGACACACCGGCACCACAACTGCCGGAATCAGCGTGTAGCGCAGGTTCTGCAGGAACAGCAGCATCACCAGAAACACCAGGACCATGGCTTCGATCAGGGTGTAGATCACCTGATGGATCGCCACGTCGACGAAGTACGAGGTGTCGTAAGGCACGCTGACGGTCATGTTCGCCGGCAAGGTGCTGGACAGTTGCTCGAGCCGCAACTTGATCGCCTCGGCGGTTTCCAGCGCATTGGCCCCCGGCGCCAGCTGCACGGACATGGCCGCCGCCGGCTTGCCGTTGAGCCGCGCGTCGAAGCGGTAATCCCTGCGCCCCAGTTCCACCCGCGCCACATCGCGGATGCGCACGCTGGAGCCGTCGTCGTTGGCGCGCAGTACGATGTTGCCGAACGCCTCCACCGACTCCAGTTGCCCCTGCACCATCACCGTCGCGGTGATCTGCTGGTCGGCCGGCCCCGGTCGTTCGCCCATGCTGCCGGCGGGCACCTGGGCGTTCTGCGCGGCGATGGCCTTTCCGACATCGGCCATCGACAGGTTGTAGCCCACCAACTTCGCCGGATCGACCCAGATGCGCATGGCCCGTTCGGAGGTGTACATCTGCACCCGGCCGACGCCGTTGACCCGGCGGATTTCATTGTTGACGGCGCGGGCCGCGTAATCGGCCAGGCCGATGGAGTCCTGTTGATCGTCGGTGTAGGACAAGGCGTAGACCAGCAGGAAATTGGAGCGCGCCTGATCGACCTTCAGGCCTTGCTCGATCACTGCCCGGGGCATGCGCCCGATCACCCGTTGCAGGCTGTTCTGCACGTCGACCTGTGCCAGGTCGGCATCGGTGCCCGGCTTGAAGGTGATGGTGATGCCGGCTCCACCGTTGGCGCTGTTGGATTCGTGATAGATCAGGCCCTTGAGGCCGTTGAGTTCCTCTTCGATCAGACTGGTGACGTTCTGGCTGACGATCTGTGCCGAGGCGCCGGGGTAGTTGGCGCTGACGGTGATTTGCGTCGGCGCCACGTCCGGGTATTGATTGACCGCCAGCGTCCCGAGGGTCAGCAACCCGGCGAGCGAGATGAACAACGCGATGACCCAGGCGAAGTTCGGACGATTGATGAAAAATTCCGGCATCGAAAACTTCCGTCAGTTGCGGGCCTGTTGCCCGGCCAGTGTGATGACGTTGACCTGCATGCCGGCGCTGACTTTGTCAACGCGCTCGACCACCACCTGATCCCCGGCGGACAGCCCCTGGGTGATCTGCCAGTCCGAGCCCTGCATCGCGCCGGTGCTCACGATCCGCTCGCGCACCACGCCACCGGCGTCCACCAGCATCAACCGCGCCTGACCATCGGTACCGCGCTGCACCGCCTGTTGCGGGACGAACAAGGCTTGCGGATCGACCCCGGCCGGCGCCACCACGCGCACGTACAGGCCTGGCAGCAGCAGATTGTCGGGGTTGGGGAATTCGCCGCGCAGGGTCACCTGACCGGTGCCGCGATCGACGGAAATATCGGAGAACATCAAGCTGCCGCGACGAACCTTCGGCGGATTGCCCACCTGCAGCGTGACCTCGGCGGCGCCTTGACCGTTGAGGCGCCCACTGGCCAGAGCCTGTTGCAAAGCCACCACCTGATCGGCGGACTGGGTGAAGTCGGCGTAGATCGGGTCCAGTTGCTGAATGCGCGCCATCTGTGTCGCCTCGTCCTGCCCCACCAGCGAACCTTCGCTGGCCAGCGCGCGGCCGATCCGGCCGCTGATTGGCGCGCGCACCTGGCAGTAACCGAGGTTGAGTTTTGCCGTGGTCACATCGGCCTGGGCCGTCAGGCGATTGGCCTGGGCGCTCTTGAGGTCGGACATGGCATCGTCGAAGGCCTGCTGGCTGACCGCGTTGATCTCCACCAGTTGCTTGAAGCGTTGGACCTGGGCATTGGCGCGATAGGCATCGGCCTCGACCTTGGCCAGTGCGCCTTCGGCGCGCATCAGCGCAGCTTTGAACGGCGCCGGGTCGATGCTGAAGAGCAATTGGCCGGCCTTGACGTCGCTGCCCTCCTGAAAGTGCCGGGTCAGCACCACCCCGGCCACCCGCGCGCGCACCTCGGCAATGCGCACCGGCTCGATCCGTCCCGGCAGATCGATGGTCATGGCAAAGGCCCGCGGCTGCACCGTCAGGGTCTTCACTTGCGGCACCGCCGCACTGGTGGCTGGTGGTTTGTGTTCACCACAAGCGCTTAATCCAAGCACCGCCAGCAACAGCCAGGCGGGCTTCATGGAGGCGAAAACCTTGTGCATTGTCACTCCCTGTCCAATGAAAAAAGGCCTGCCGATTGCGGTCGGCAGGCCCCTCTGTCGCAGTGCATCAGCGTAGCGGACGCTCGTTGATCGTGCTGGCCGCGCGGAACAGGATCTGCGCGACGAAATCGATCTCCTGTTCGGTGATGATCAGCGGCGGCAGGAAGCGCACGGTGGCGCCGTGACGACCGCCCAGCTCGACGATCAGCCCGTGTTGCAGGCACGCCTGCTGGAAGGCCTTGGCCCGGGCGGTGTCCACCGGCGGATGGCCTTGCGCATCGCGCTCGCCCTGCGGGTCGACGATTTCCATGCCGAGCATCAGGCCACGGCCCCGCACATCGCCGATCCAGTCGAACTCGCTCTGCAGCGCCAGCAACTGTTTGCGCAGGTGCGCGCCAACGCTTTCGGCGTGGGCCACCAGGCCTTCGTCGCGGATGAAGCGCAAGGTCGCGGTGCCAGCAGCCATCGCCAGCTGGTTGCCACGGAAGGTGCCGGCGTGGGCGCCCGGTTGCCACACATCGAGGGAATCGTTGTAGACCATCACCGACAACGGCAGGCCGCCACCGATGGCCTTGGACAGCGTGATCACGTCCGGGGTGACGCCCGAGTGCTCGAAGCCGAACATGCGGCCGCTGCGGGCGATGCCGCACTGGATTTCGTCGACGATCAACGGAATGCCGTGGGCCTGGGTCAGGCGCCGCAGTTCCTGCAGCCAGCGATCCGGCGCGGTGATCACCCCGCCTTCGCCCTGGATCGGTTCGAGGATCATCGCCGCCGGCGCGGTCACGCCGCTTTCCGGATCGTTGAGCAGGTGCTCCAGGTAACGCACGTTCAGGGACACACCCTGCTCGCCACCCACACCAAATGGGCAACGGTAATCGTGGGGGAACGGCAGGCGTTGCACGCCGGCCATCAAGCCGCCCAATGCATTTTTCGGCGAGAGGTTGCCGCTGATCGACAGCGTGCCCAACGTCATGCCGTGGTAGGCCCCTTCAAAGGCCAGTACCGAATGCCGGCCAGTGGCGGTGCGGGTCAGCTTCAGCGCTGCTTCCACCGCATCGGCGCCACTGGGGCCACAAAACTGGATGCGCGCATTTCGCGCAAAGTCGGCTGGCAGGCAGCCGAAGATTTCCTGGACGAAAGCGTCCTTGACCGGCGTCATGAGGTCCAGGGTGTGCATCGGCAGACCCGAGGCCAGGACCTGGGTGATGGCTTCGACGATCACCGGATGGTTGTGCCCCAGCGCCAGGGTGCCGGCGCCCGCCAGGCAATCGACGAACACCTGTCCGCGACTGTCCTGCACGTAGATGCCATGAGCCCGTTCCAGCACCAGTGGAATGCGCCGCGGGTAGCTGCGGGCGTTGGATTCCTGCTGTTGCTGACGTTCCAGCAGCGGCGTCGGATCAAGGCAGTACGGGTTCGACAGACCGGTGTGCAACAGGCGTAGCTGTGGCGCGCCACCGGATGTGGCATTCGAAAAAGCACTCATGATTTCCTCCACGGAGGCTGGGTTTGGACAGGACCAGAACGGCCTGAAAGTGAAAGCTTTCAGGTAACTAAAGCCTTGAGACCGGATGCGGGGAATCCTTTCCCCTTGTCCATGGTTTACCGGGGTTGCGTTACATGTCGTAGCGCAGGATCAGACCGGCGGTACGCGGTGCGCCAACATCGATGATGTCGCCGCTGCGGTTGTTGGTGACGTATTCCTTGTCGAAGGCGTTTTTCACGTAACCGGATACCGAGACGTTCTTGGTGACCTTGTACTCGGCGTTGAAGTTGGCCAGCCAGTAGTTGTCGGCCTTGCGCTCATTGATAACCTGACCGGCATCGTTGAACTCATACTCGGACGGGGCGGTGCTCTGCCAGACGACGTCGGTGTTGAGGGTCACACGCTCGTTCCAGCGATAGGTGGCGCCCATGGTCATCTTGTATTTCGGCGAGAAGAGGAAATCTTCGCCGCTCATGTCGCGACCGTCGCTGGTTTCGAAGTCCTTGTACTTGCCGTCGGTCACGGCGGCACCGGCGTTCAGGGTCAGCTGTTGGCCGAAGTCTTTTTCAACGGAAACTTCCAGGCCCTTGATATCGCTGCGGCCGGCGTTGAATACGTCGAAGAACTCGGTTTGCGGGTTCACGACGCTGACCTGCTGATCCTTCCAGTCGGTGTAGTACAGGTTGGCGCGGGTACGCAGGGTCTGATCCATGAACGAGCCACGGTACGACAGCTCGTAGTTGGTGGTGTACTCCGGATCGTAGGAGGTGTGACCGCTGCCGGCGCGGACGTTGACGCCGCCGCCGCGATAGCCACGTTGCACCATGAAGCCCACGAACTGATTGTCCGCCAACTCGTAGTCGATACCCAGCTTCGGCAGCACGGCATCGGACTTCTGAGTGTCTTTACCCGGCTCGGAGAAGTCATCGGCTTCCACGTCGGTGTGGTTGCTCTCGTGGTCGTAGCGCAAGCCGGTGATCAAGGTCCAGCGCGGGGCGAAGGTCCAGTTGACTTCACCGAACACGGCGCTGTTTTCGATCGAGGTATCGCCCTTGACCGTACCCAGCAGACGCGAGCCGTTGAACAGGCGATCGTGAAAGTTGTTGGTGTTGTGGCCGTAGTAGAGACCGGCGAAGCTCTTCACGTCGTCCGAGTTGTAGTTCAGGCGCAGTTCCTGACTGAACAGGTAACCATCCTGCTTGCGCAGTACCACCTGGTTGGCGGTGGACGACTGATCGAAGTCCAGGCGCGCATCGTAGTCGGAGTCGGTGTTGGCGGTGAGGCTGGTGATGGACCAGTCGTCATTGAGGCGATAATCGACCTTGGCGCTGACCGTGTCCTGCTTGAGCTTGTCGTAGGCTTCGGTGTTGGAGTCGATCTTGTAGTAACGGATCCGGTCGCCCTGGCGAACCACCGAGTTGTCGCCCTTGCGGCTTTCACCGTGGGCATAGGTCAGCAGCACATCGGTGTCGTCGTTCGGCAGGATCAGCAACTTGCCGCGACCGTTGGCGGTGCGGGTCGGGTTGGCGTCATCGCCGTTGAACAGGTTGTCGATGTAACCGTCGCCTTCCTGGTAATCCAGGGCGATACGGCCGGCAATCTTGTCGTCGACGATCGAACCGCCACCGGCGATCGCGCCACCGCGCTCACCATAGGTGCCGCCATTGGCCTGTGCCGAAAGGCTCGGCTCGAAGGTTGGATTCTTGGTCTGGATGACCACCGCACCGGCCAGCGAGTTGCGGCCTTGGGTGGTGGATTGCGGGCCGAGGAACACTTCGACCTGCTCGACGTCCCACAGCGGCATCGGGCTCAGGGTCAGCGCGCGGTTCGGTTGCACTGCGCCGTCGACGAATACCGACACGGCACCATTGAGTGCGGCGGGGCCCTGGTCATCGAAACCGGAAACCGGTACGCCACGGATACCCCAGTTTTCGTTGCCGGAGGTGTTGTAGATACCCGGTGTGCGGGCAAACACATCGACCAGGCTGTGGTCTTCTTTCTCGCGCAGTTGCTTATCCGTAACGACGGCTACACTCGTCTGGGTTTTCTCCAGGGAACGGTTGATTTTTTCACCCGTTACCGTGATTGGAGCAATCTCCACAGTGTTCGTTTGTTCGGCTGCCCACGCATTGTTGGTCAGGTAGATGGCCGACCCCACAGCCAGTGCAATTGTAGTTTTTTTGTAATTCACGCCCCGCTCCCCTGCGACAAAATTTGGTGTTTTTCTCAATGTCCAGAACGCTGATTTTCCCCAGCCGGCGGGAGTCTAATCCAAAAAAAAAAATAAAGGAATAAGATTGATAATGGCTCTCATTTGTAATAAATATGCCTCATTGTATCGGTGACAATACATTTCAGCGGCGCCCCTCAGCGCAACCAGCGTAGCCACCTTTGCCCGGTTTTCCAGGTGGTAAACGCCCTTTTGCTGGACTGAAAAAGATAAAAAAGGATGCACCCGGATGACATCAATCGAACCCCTCAGCGTGCGTTCCGAAGCCTTGTCCCCTGCTCCAGTCGTCGACCATTCGTCGACGCTGCCGGTGTTGGTCGAGGGCAAACCGGGACAGTCGATCCACGATCTGGACGCCTGGATTCGCGCCACTCTGGATCAGGCGCTGACCACCGTTGGCGGCGTCCTTTTTCGCGGCTTCAACGTGCCCACCCCAATCGATTTCAAGCGTTTCGCCGCCAGCTTCGGCGCGCCGCTGGCCAGTTACGAATTCGGCTCCACGCCGCGCAGCAAAGTGTTCGCCGGGGTCTACAGCTCCACCGAATATCCGGCCCACCAGTTCATCCCCCTGCACAACGAACAGGCCTACACCCGGCCCTGGCCTTCGCGCATCTGGTTCCACTGCATCAAGGCCAGCGAGACGGGCGGCGAGACGCCGATTGCCGACAGCCGCCTGATCTACCAGCGCATGCCTGCCGAAATCCGCGAGATGTTCGAAAGCCGCGAGCTTCTATATGTGCGCAACTACAGCGGCGCGCTGGACCTGCCATGGCAGAAAGTCTTCAACACCGAAGACCGCGCCCAGGTCGAGCGTTACTGCCAGGACAACGACATCCAGTGGGAATGGAAAGCCGACGGCGAATTGCGCACCCGCCAGCGTTGCGCGGCGGTGCTGCAGCATCCCGATACCGGCGAATGGGTGTGGTTCAACCAGGCGCACCTCTTTCATGTCTCGGCCATCGAACCGTCCGTGCGCGAAAGTCTCCTGGCTGTGGTGGGCGAAGAAAACCTGCCACGCCACGTGTACTTCGGCGACGGCTCGGCCATTCCCGATGCGGTGCTCGACACCGTGCGCGAGGTCTATCGCCAGACCGCCATCAGCTTCCCGTGGCAGCCCGGCGACGTCCTGATGCTCGACAACCGACTGGTCGCTCACGGCCGTAATCCTTACACCGGTGACCGCAAAGTCATCGTTGCCATGGCGTGAATTGCACATGTTTTCTTTTGAACACTGGATCGAAGTGCTGGAAACCAACGCCCGGCATTTTCCACAGCGCGCGGCCCTGCACTTTTTGCCCGATGGCGTCGAGATCGGCGAAACCCTGACCTTCGCCCAACTGCACGAACAGAGCCAGTCGCTCGCGGCGGCCTTGCAGGCGCGTTACGCGCCGGGTGACCGGGTCCTGTTGATGCTGCCCAGCAGCCTCGACTACGCCCGCGCCTTCTGCGCCTGCCAGTACGCCGGGCTGATTGCCGTGCCGCTGTTTCCTCCACCGTCGCGCAAACCGCGTCACCTGGATCGCGTGCGCAATGTGGTGGTGGATGCAGAGCCCGCGCTGATCCTGGCCCCGGCCGATCATTGCGACAACCTGCGCGAACTGGTCGAAGGCCGGGTCGATGTGTCGACGGTCGAGGACCTCGGCATGCCGCCTGCCAGCGAGTGGAAACGCCCGGACATCGACGGCGCGACCGTATCCTTTCTGCAATACACCTCCGGTTCCACCGGCACGCCCAAGGGCGTCGAAGTGCGCCAGCGCAACCTGATCGCCAACGTCGAACTGATGCGTCAGGCCTATGGCTTCGATGAACACGGTGCCATGGTCAACTGGCTGCCGCTGTACCACGACATGGGCCTGATCGGCGGCATGCTCGCGCCGCTCTATAGCGGCATGCCGTGCTACCTGATCGCCTCGCAGACGTTCGTCAACGCACCGTCCACCTGGCTCCAGGCCCTGAGCCGTTATCGCGCCACCGCCAGCTTCGCGCCGAATTTCGCCTACGCCCTGTGCAACCGCGTGGTCAGCGACAACCTGATCGCCCAGCTCGACCTGAGCGCCTGGCAACACGCGATCAACGGCGCCGAGCCGATTCACCCCGGCACCCTCGATACTTTCGCCCAGCGCTTTGCCGCCTGCGGCCTCAACCCGCTGGCGATCAGCCCCGGTTACGGCCAGGCCGAAGCGACCCTGTGCGTCAGCGCCACCCCAGCCGATGCCCTGCCGGTGGTGCTGCGCCTGGACAAAGCCGTGCTGGAAAGCGGTCGCGTGGCCCTGGCGGCAGACGATGCCCCGGCCGTGGAATTCGTTGCCTGCGGTTACCCGCAAGCCCTGCACAGCATCGCCATCGTCAATCCGCACAACCACGAACGCTGCGACGCCGATCAGGTCGGCGAAGTCTGGCTGCAAGGCCCGAGCAACGCCGAGTCCTACTGGAAGAATCCCGAAGCCAGCCGCGAGGCCTTCGAGGCCTGCATCGTTGGCGAAGAGGGCCACTACCTGCGCTCCGGTGACCTGGGTTTCATGCACGAAGGCCAGTTGGTGATCTGCGGGCGGGTCAAGGATCTGCTGATCCTCAACGGTCGCAACCTGTATCCCCACGACATCGAATTCGCCATCACCGACGCCGAGCCGGGCATCCGCACCGGGCGCATCGCCGCGTTCTCGGAAATGGACCCGGTGCTGGGCCGCGAGAAGCTGGTGATCGTCGCCGAGCCGCATCGCAAATACGTCAAGCCGGCGCAGCATCCGGCGCTGTTCGCGTCGATGCAAAGCGCCGTGCGTGAAGCCGCCGACTGCGGCATCGACCAGATCGTGCTGGTGGAAGCCGGCACCATTCCGATGACCACCAGCGGCAAGATCGCCCGCCAGGGTTCGCGCAAGCAATTGGCCGCGGGCACCTTGAGCATCATTGCCCAGTACGGTGGCGCGACGGTCGACGACGCCGAACAGATCGAGCGCGCACAACTGCTGGAACGTGTTGCCCTGGGCGATGAAAGCGCCCTGCCCGCTTGCCGCCAGTGGCTCAAGCAGACCCTGCGCGAGGTCAATCCGTACATGGCGGTGGACTTCGACCACAGCCTGATCAGCCTCGGCCTGGACTCGATTGCCGTGGCCGACTTTGCTGCCCGTCTGCACCGGGATCTTGGGTTGAACCTCGACACTCAGCGTCTGTTCGGTGAACAGACGCTGGCCGATTGGGCTCAGGCATTGCTGGATTTCCTCACCGAAACCGCGCCGCAAGCCACGGCCTCGACCGAAGACTCCGGCGTCGACAAGGATCACGGCCGCCAGTCCTTCGCCCAGAGCCGTCTGTGGTTCCTGCGTCAACTCGATCCCACCGACACCCGCCATAACCTGGTGCTGCATCTGCGTCTGGAAGGCACGCTGGACACCGAAGCACTGGCCTCAAGACTCAACGCCCTGATCGACCGTCACAGCGTGCTGCGCACCGTGTATCAGGACGACGTCGCCGGACCGCAACAGCGAATCCTACCGGCAACAGCGGTGCCGCTAACCCTGCACGATTTGCGCGATCAGCCGTCCGACATCCAGCAAAAAGCCCTCGCCGAGCGTCTGGCCGAAGAACACGCCACCCCTGTCGATCTGCAAAACGGCCCGTTGCTGCGCGCCGTCTTGCTCAGCCGCGACGACCAGCAACACGACCTTTTGCTGACCCTGCACCACATCGCCTTCGACGGTCGTTCGACGCAACTGTTGCTGGCTGAACTGGCGGGCGCCAACACGGCAGAACGTCCGCAGCAGTATCTGGATTTCGCCCGCTGGGAAGCCGCTCACTGGAGCGCCGAACGCATCGCCGCCGAACAACAGTTCTGGCACGAGCATCTGGCGAACGTGCCGCAAACCCTGGCCCTGGGTGGCAGCGGAAAAAATCCGGGCGAGCACCACCTCAACTTCACCCTGCCCCAGGCCGCTTGCGAGCCGCTGACCGCACTGGCCCGCGAGCAAGGCATGACCCTGTTCATGCTGTTGCTGGCCAGCTATCAACTGGTGATCCGGCACATCGGCGGCCAGCAGCAGTTCCTGCTGGGCACCGACGTCAGCGGCCGGCCACTGGCGGCGCACAACGACGTCATCGGTTTCTTCGTCAACCAGCTGACCCTGCGTTGCGACCTGAGCGGCGAACCGACCCTGGCCGGTTTCTTCGCTCAAGTGCGTGACGAGGCTCGACTGGCTTATGCCCACCAGGGCCTGCCGTTCGATCTGGTGGTCTCGGCCCTGGCGCCGCAACGTCGCGCCGGTCACTCGCCGCTGTTCCAGGTCAAGCTCAACTACCAGCCATCACGGGTGAACCCGACCGCCATCGCCGGCGCGCACATGTCTTCGCTGGTATCGGCCCAGGATCCGGGGGATTTCCATCTGGTGCTGGACCTGACCCACGGCAGCGCGGGCATCGAGGCGAACCTTAAATTCCGCGGCGAGTTTTTCGATCAGGACCGCGCCCTGCGCCTGCAACACCTGTGGACGCTGCTGCTGGGCGAAGCCCGTGATCTGCTGGACTTGCCGTTGCCGGCACTGGCCGAACGCCTCGAAGCCTGGGATCAGGCGTTCCAGCGTGAACGCCAGCAGTCCCAGGCCTCGGCCGGCCGCGCCCAGATGCTGCAAACCAAACGTCGCTCAATGCCCCTCTAACCGAGTTGGATGCCTTTATGTCTATCGTGCCCCCACCGTCTCGCGCCCTCGGCGGCGTGCGACGCAAAGCCATGAACGTCTCGGAACGGCAACTGGTCAGCGAGCGCCTGTTGAACCCGGATCACGCCCTGCCGCTGGTGATCGAGCCTGCGGTGGCGGGCGTGGATCTGGTTGCCTGGGCGGCCAGCGAACGGGAAAACCTGGAGAAGAAACTGCTGCAATACGGCGCCCTGCTGTTTCGCGGCTTTTCCGTGCAGTCGGTGGAGCAGTTCGATCAGGTGATCGCCGCGCTCTCCCCCGGCGCCCTGGAATACATGTTCCGCGCCTCGCCGCGCACCCGGGTCGGCGGCAACATCTACACCTCGACCGATTACCCGGCCGACCAGATGATTTTTCCGCACAACGAACACTCCTATTCCCCGCGTTTTCCGTTGCGTCTGTTCTTCTACTGCCACCTGCCGTCCGAGACCGGCGGCGAAACCCCGATCGGCTCGACCCGCGCGGTGAAGGCCGGCATCAGCCCGGAGATCGAAGCGCGTTTCCGGGAAAAAGGCGTGATGTACGTGCGCAACTACGGTGACGGTTTTGGCTTGCCGTGGCAGAGCGTGTTCCAGTCCGAGGACCGCGCCGAGGTGGAGGCCTACTGCGCCAGCGTCGGCATCGAAGTGGAGTGGAAAGACAATAACCGCCTGCGCACCCGCCAGCGTGGGCCCGCCGTGGTCCGTCACCCGAGGACCGGCGAAGAAGTCTGGTTCAACCACGCCACGTTCTTCCACATCAGCACCCTGCCGCCGAGCATTCGCGATTCACTGCAAAGCAACTTCGGCGATATCGACCTGCCCACCAACACCTTCTACGGCGACGGCGAGGCCATCGAGCCACACGTCCTTCAATCCCTGCGGGCCGCCTACCTCGATTCACTGGTGCGGTTCAGCTGGCAACAGGGCGATGTGCTGTTTATCGACAACATGCTCGCGGTCCATGGCCGCGAACCCTTCACTGGCAAGCGCGCGATCATGACCGGCATGGCGGAAGCCCTGCTGTCGAGTGACGTAGCGGTCTGATTTTTCAACGGGTGTCTTTTCAGTTGATCACACAACTTTCTGCCGGCGTCAGCCGGTGGGTTGGCGTGGCGCTGTCCGCACCCTGGTTCAAGCCCCTTTTTCAGTCGAGTTGAACATGAGCGGACTCCAAGGTTTTCGTATCTCGCCACAGCAGGCGTCGGTTTATCAGTACACCAACGGCGTCGCCGAACACCCATTGAGCTGCCGCTTGCAGTGGTCGGTCGCCTCGCCCGTCACCGTCGACGTGCTCAATCAACGCCTGCGCGCCCTGGTCGCCGACAGTGAAATCCTGCGCACTCGCCTGACACCCGTGCCGGGCCTGCGCTTTCCGGTGCAGGTGATTCACGACAGCGTCGAGTTGCCGGTCGCGGTGCAGGATTTGCGTGGCCAGGACCAGAACCAGCAAAACGCCGCCCTCAACCACCTGGCCACACAGGCGCGGGACTGGACGCTGCCGCTGGCGGTGACCTTGGTACAACTGTCGGACACGCAAGCGGTGCTCGACCTGGCCGGCGCCAGCAGCCACTTCGACCTGGGTAGCCTGAAACTGCTGGCGATCGCGCTGCTGCAAGACGGCAATCCGGCACTCACCGAAGCCCTGCAATACGCCGACTACGCCGAATGGCGCTGGAGCCTGACCGAAGACGAGCCGGATCATCCGGGGGTGAATTTCTGGAAGCCGCTGGCCGAGAGCGAACAGCCGGCCCTGCAACTGTCGCTGGAATCCCCGTCGGGTGAGGGTTTTGCGCCGCAGCGCGTTGACCTGACGTTGCCACCCATCCTTGCCGCCGATCCGGCCCTGACCTCGAACCTGATGCTCACCGCCTGGGCCGCCCTGCTCAGCCGTCTCGCCGGGCAACAGCAGGTCGCACTGACCGTCATCCACGAAAGCCGCGGCCCGGAACTGGAGAACGCCCTGGGCCTGTTTGAACAGTGCCTGCCGGTGCGCTTCGATCTGGACCCGCAAACCAGCCTGCTGGAACAGAGCAAGAGCATCGCCGCCAGCGTCGAACTCGGCGCCGGCTGGCAGGACTACTACACCCACGACCTCAATGGCGGTTATGGCTTCGCCTGGCGTCAGGCCGATGTCCGCGAACGACACGCCAGCGCCGTGCTGAACCCGGTCAAAGCCTGCCTGAACGTGCAGCAGAGCACGGACGCCATCCAGGCCCACCTGATTTACGACCGCAATGCCTTGAGCGCCAACGCCGCCGCGTGCCTGGGCGAACAATGGCTGCAACTGCTGCAAGGCGCGCTGGCCGAGCCGCAACTGCGCTGGGCGCAACTGCCACTGAGCGGCCCGCTGCAAGTGCGGACCATCGACAACGCGCCGACCCAGCCTGCGATTGAACCGGTCACGCTGGTGGAACTGATTGCCCGTCAGGTGCAGCAACAACCCAACGCCATCGCCCTGAGTGACAAGGACGGTGACCTCAGCTACGCCACCCTCGACGCCTGCGCCACACACCTGGCTCATCAATTGCGCGAGGCCGGCATCGATGCCGGTGTACCGGTGGGCATCCTGTTTGCCCGTGGCAACGCCGCCATCGTCGCGATGCTCGCGGTGCTGAAAGCCGGTGGCGCCTACGTGCCGGTCGACCCGACCTACCCGGCGGACCGCCGCGCCTACATGCTCGCCGACAGCGCCATCGCCCATATCGTGGTCAGCGCCGAACTGGCCGACAGCGTGCCGGCCAGCCTGCAACGCTTCGTGCTCGACGACCTGTCGGTGCCCGATAACAGCGCCCTCTCGCCGCTGCCTTTGCCCAAGGCCGAGGATCTGGCTTACCTGATCTACACCTCCGGCTCCACCGGCGCACCGAAAGCCGTGGAAATCAGCCACGGCGCCCTGAGCTATTCGACCCAGGTGCGCATGGCCGCCTACGCCACGCCGGTGCGCGCCTACCTGCTGCTGTCGTCGTTCGCCTTCGACAGTTCGGTAGCGGGGATTTTCTGGACCCTGGCCCAGGGCGGCCGCCTGGTGCTGCCGGCCACCGGTGAAGAACTGGAAATGCCACGCCTGGCGCAGCTGATCGCGCAGCATCGGGTCAGCCACGGCCTGTCGCTGCCGTCGCTGTATCAGGCCCTGCTCGACCAGCTGCAACGCAACGCCGACAGCGCCAGCCTGGAATGCTGGATCGTCGCCGGCGAAGCCTGCCCGCCCGCGTTGATCGCCCAGCACAGCCAGGCCTTGCCGAACACGAAGCTGGTCAACGAATACGGCCCCACCGAAGCCACGGTCTGGGCCAGCTTCGAAGTGCTCGACCCGAGCCGCGCCCTGAGCATCGGCCGACCGATTGCCGGCATGGACCTGCGGGTGCTGAACGAACACGAAGCCGCCTGCGGCGTCGGCGAGCCGGGGGAAATCGTCCTCGCTGGCCCGACCCTGGCCCGGGGTTATCGCAACAAACCGGAAGAAACCGCCAAGGCCTTCGTGACCCTGGCCGACGGCACCCGCGCCTACCGCACCGGCGATCTGGCCTGCTGGCTGGCGGACGGTCGCCTGGCGTTCCTCGGACGCAAGGACCATCAGGTCAAGTTGCGCGGCTACCGCATCGAGCTCGGTGAAATCGAGCGCCAGCTGTGCAGCCACAGTGACGTGCGCGAAGCGGCGGTGATCGTCCAGGAACACGCCGCCGGCAAGCGCCTGCTGGCCTATGTGCTGGCGGCCCACGGTTATGCGCCGGACTCGGACGCGATCAAGGGTTTCCTCGGCGAGCGCCTGCCGTCGTACATGGTCCCGGCCCGTGTGCTGACCCTGGCGAGCTTCCCTCGCACGCCCAACGGCAAGCTCGACCTGCGCCAGCTGCCCGACCCGGACCAGTTCGACGAAAGCGCCTTCGTAGCCCCGCGCAACGCGATGGAAAGCACCCTGCACGCAATCGTCGCCAAAGTCCTGAAGCTTGAAACCGTGAGCGTCACCGAGAATTTTTTCGCCATCGGCGGCGACTCGATCCTCAGCCTGCAAGTGGTGGCCCAGGCCCATGAGCAAGGCATCGCCCTGTCCGCCAAGCACGTGTTCGAAGGCCAGACCATCGCCGCCATGGCCGAAGTCGCCCAACTGGTGACCGCCGAGAACGCGAAGCCCGAAGCTGAAAGCACCGCGTTCAGCGCCTCGGGCCTGTCCGATGACGAGATGCAGGCATTGATGGCCGAGCTCGACGAAAACGAATTCTGACCCGCCGCTGCCTTTGCCGCGCCGTCGCCCCTTTTTTGCAGGACGTTTTTGATGACCACCGAAAAGAACAACAGCAACCCGATCGAAGACATTTACCCGCTGTCGCCGTTGCAGCAAGGCATGCTGTTCCACTCCCTGCTGCACGAAGATTCCGGCGTGTACCTGATGCAGGACCGCTACCGCATCGGCGGGGCCATCGACGAAGCGGCGTTCCTCGAGTCCTGGCGTCAAGTGGTGGCGCTGCACCCTTCCCTGCGCGCCTCGTTTCAATGGAAGACCCAGAAGCAGCCGGTGCAGGTGATCCACCGCGAGGTCAAGGTGCCGCTGGACACCATCGACCTGCGTGGCCTCACGGCGGATGAGCAGGAAGCGCGAATCCGCACCCTGCTGGCGGACGAGCAGAAGGTGGGCTTCAACCTGTCCAAGCCGCCGCTGATTCGCTTTCGTCTGGTGCGCCTGGGCGATGAGTCCTACGAATTCATCCGCAGCTTCCACCACATCCTCATGGACGCCTGGTGCATCTCGCTGGTGACGGTGGACTTCCTCAAGGTCTACGAAGCGTTGTGCAATGACCGCGAGCCGCAGCTCAAGGCACCGCGTCCGTTCCGCGATTACATCCAGTGGCTGCAGCGCCAGGACGCGGGCAAGGCCGAGCAGTTCTGGCGCGGCCAGTTGCAGGGACTCAACGCTCCAACGCCGCTGACCGTGGACAACGGTGCGACCCGCGACCGCTACACCGATGCGGTGCTGGTGGACGATCAACTGGTGCGTCTGAGCGAACAGGAAACCCAGGCCCTGGCGACGTTCTGCCGGAGCAACCGCATCACCCCGAACACCTTCTTCCAGGGCGCCTGGTCGCTGCTGCTGTCCCGCTACAGCGGCCAGCGCGACGTGCTGTTCGGCGTCACCGTGGCCGGCCGTCCGGCGGAGCTGACCGGCGTGGCCGAGATGATCGGCCTGTTCATCAACACCCTGCCGCTGCGGATGTCGGTGGACCCGGACGCGAACCTCGGCCTATGGCTGAGCGCATTGCAGGGGCTCAACGTCGACATGCGCGACTACGAGCACACCCCGCTGACCGACATTCAGGGCTGGAGTGATTTCCCGCGGGGCGAAACCCTGTTCGACAGCATCCTGGTGTTCGAGAACGCGCCGATCGACGAACAGATTCTGGAAGGCGGTTTCCAGTTCAGCCTCGACGGCATGGACCACAGCGTGCACACCCACTACGGCCTGACCGTGGTGATCCTGCCGGAAACCGAGCTGGGCATTCGCGTGTCCTACGACCGCGAGCGTTTCGACGCCGCCGCCGTGCAGCGCCTGCTCGGGCATCTGACCAGTCTGGTGCGCGGCATGCTCGGCGCACCGAACGCGAAGCTGGGCAGCTTCGAACTGCTGGCCAGCGACGAGCGCCAACAGTTGCTCGGCGAATGGGCGGTCAACCCTCACGAATTCCCGCTGGATAAAAACTACGCACAGCTGTTCGCCGAACAGGTGGCCCAGCGCGGCGATCAGGTGGCCGCGATCTGCGACGGCGAGTCCCTGACCTACACCGAACTGGATCGCCGTGCCAACCGTCTGGCCCACGCCCTGCGTGAAGCCGGTGCCGGCGAGGATCAATTGGTGGCGCTGGTGGCCCCGCGCGGCCTGCCGTTGCTGACCATGATGATTGCGGTGTTCAAGGCTGGCGCGGCGATGCTGCCGCTGGAAGTCAATCATCCGCCGGAGCGTCTGCGGGAAATCCTCAAGCTGTCCCGGGCGCCATTGCTGGTGGCCAGCGAAGGTTGCAGCGGCTTGCTCGATCAACTGCTCAGCGGCCTGGATCAGGCGCCGAACGCGCTGTTCGCCGAAGCCTGCTGGCAGGCCGGCAACGATGCTCCGCTGCCACTGCTCGGCGGTCCGGACAGTCTGGCCTACGTGCTGTTCACCTCGGGTTCGACCGGTACGCCCAAGGGCGTGATGATCGAACAACGGGGCATGCTCAATAACATCTTCGGCAAGGTGCCGGCCCTGGGCCTGAGCGCCGACGACCGCATCCCGCAGACCGCCTCGGTGGCCTTCGACATTTCCGTGTGGCAGTTCCTCGCCGCGCCGGTGCTGGGCGCCACGGTGCAGATCCTCCCCGACGAAGTGGCCCACGACCCGCAACGCCTGCTGCAAGTGCTGGCCAGCGAACGCCTGAGCGTGCTGGAAATCGTCCCGAGCCTGATGCGCACCCTGCTTGCGCTGTGCCCGTGCGGCCTGCAACTGCCGGACCTGCGCTGGGTACTGCCCACCGGTGAGGCCCTGCCGCCGACCGTGGCCCGGGACTGGTTCGCACGTTTCCCGGGCATCGCCCTGATGAACGCCTACGGCCCGGCCGAATGCGCCGACGACGTGGCCTTCCAGCCGATCTTTGAAGCGCCGGACGCCGACGTCAGCCACATGCCCATCGGCCAACCGACCGCCAATAACCGCCTGTACGTGCTGGACGAAGCCCTGCGCCCGGTGCCGGTGGGCGTGGCCGGGGAAATCTGCGTCGGGGGTGTCGGCGTCGGCCGTGGCTACCTGCACGATCCGCAACGCACCGCTGATGCCTTCATCGATCATCCGACCTTGGACGGGCGCATCTACCGCACTGGTGACCTGGGCCGCTGGCGCGCCGATGGCGTGATCGAATACCTCGGTCGTCGCGACCAGCAGGTCAAGCTGCGCGGCCATCGAATCGAACTGACTGAGATCGAACACCGTCTGGCCCAGCACCCCAACGTGCGCGAGGCCGCGGTATTGCTGCGCGAGAACAGCGTCGGCGAAGCCTGGCTGGTGGCTTACTGGTCCGCCCATGACGAGAGCTTGGGCAGCGAAGGCCTGAGCGAACACCTGCGCGGGCAACTGCCGCCGTACATGGTGCCGGCGGCGTTCGTCTGCCTGGAGCGCCTGCCGCTCAATGCCAACGGCAAGGTCGACCGCAAGGCCCTGGCCGCCCAGGAGCTGAACTGGCAGGCCGAAACCGAAGAAAGCATCGCCCCGCGCAACGAGCTGGAAGCGGCCGTGGCCAAGGTTTGGGCCGACGTGCTGGGTCGCGACAACGTGGGCGTCGAAGACAACTTCTTCACCCTCGGCGGTCACTCGCTGCTGGCCACGCAGATTGTTGCGCGACTACGAGCACACTTCAAACTGGAGCTGCCGCTGCGGGTGCTGTTCGAACAGCCGACCGTGGCCCTGCTGGCGCTGGCGATCGCCGCGCGCCAGGCCCAGGCCGCCGCGCCGCAATCGGCCACCAGCCAGGGCCCGAAAGCCCTGCCACGCCCGGCCTTGCTGCCGCTGTCGTTCTCGCAGCAGCGCCTGTGGTTCATCGAACAACTGACGCCGGGCACCACGCTGTTCAACATCCCGTTCGCCCTGCAACTCAAGGGCGAGCTGAACGTCGAAGCCCTGCACGCCAGCCTCAACGACCTGCTGGCGCGCCATGAAATCCTCCGTACCGGCATCCGCAGCGCCGATGGCGTGCCGTGCCAGCACATCAGCGCGACACTGAGCATCGAGTTGCCGTTCGACGATCTGTCGGGTCTCGCCACCACGGCCCGCGAAGGCGCGCAATTCAACGCCCTGCAAGAGACCTTCGAGCAACCTTTCGACCTGAGCCATCCGCCGCTGCTGCGCGCCCGCCTGCTGCGCCTGGCACCGGACGAGCACGTGCTGGGCATCGCCCTGCATCACCTGGTGTCCGACGCCTGGTCCG
Source organism: Pseudomonas sp. SDO55104_S430 (assembly GCF_054070595.1). Lineage (NCBI taxonomy): Bacteria > Pseudomonadati > Pseudomonadota > Gammaproteobacteria > Pseudomonadales > Pseudomonadaceae > Pseudomonas > Pseudomonas sp. SDO55104_S430. Next base: position 58,700 of record NZ_JBSVXG010000004.1, read on the forward strand.
CGACCATCGCTCTGCGCGAACTGGCCCTGGGCTACGAAGCCCGCTGCAACGGCAAGGCCGCCGAGCTGCCGGCGTTGCCGGTGCAATACGCCGACTTCGCCCTGTGGCAGCGCGAACACCTGCAAGGCGCGGAACTCAAGCGCCAGCTCGACTACTGGACCACCACCCTGGACCGCAGCAACAGCGACAGCAGCCCGTTGCTGGCGCTGCCAACCGATCTGGCGCGGCCATCGGTGCAGAGCTACCGCGCCGGCATCGTCCAGCGTGAGCTGAGCAGCGACCTCAGCGCCCGGGTCCAGGCCTTCGCCAGCCGTCTGGGCACCACGCCGTTCACCGTGCTGTTCGCAGGCTTTGCCGTGCTGATGAACCGCTTGAGCGGCGATGCCACGGTGCTGATCGGCACCCCGGTGACCCACCGTGAACAACCGGGCACCGAAGGCCTGCTCGGCATCCTGCTGAACAACCTGGCCATTCGCGCCGACTTCGCACCGCAAGCCGATTTCACTGCCCTGGTGGAGCAAGTGGCCAAGCGTCTACGCGAAGGCCTGCAACATCAGGACCTGCCGTTCGAGCAACTGGTCGACAGCCTGCAACTGCCGCGCAGCCTCAGCCACGCGCCGCTGTATCAAGTGATGGTGGCCCAGCAACTGGCGATGGAATCGCGCCTGCGCTTCCCGGGCCTGGATTTCGAAGCCCTCGACACTCCGATCAAGCAGTCCGAATGCGACCTGGACCTGCACGTGCTGTGCCCGGCCAATGCGCCGATCCAGCTGGAGCTGATGTTCGCCCTTGACCTGTTCGTTGCCGACAGCGCGCGCCAGACCCTGGCCCGTCTGGAGCACCTGCTGGAACAGATGCTCGCCGAACCGCAACGCCCGGTGGCGGCCCTGCCGTTGCTGATGGCGGAGGAATGGCAGCGCACCGTGGTCGAGTGGAACCGCACCGAGATGCAGGTGCCGCAGCACCTGACCTTCGCTCAGCTGTTCGAACAACAGGCCGAGCGCACCCCGGATCGCGACGCCCTGACGTTCGAAGGCCAAAGCCTGAGCTACGCCGAACTCAATCGCCGGGCCAACCAGGTCGCCCATTACCTGCGCGCGCAGGGAGTGGTGGCCAACAGTCCGGTGGCGCTGTGTGTCGAGCGTTCGCTGGAACTGCTGGTGGGTCTGCTGGGCATTCTCAAGTCCGGTGGCGCCTATGTGCCGCTGGACCCGACCTACCCGGTGGATCGCCTGGCCTACATGCTCGAAGACGCGCAACCGGCGCTGTTCCTCGGCCAGCAAGGGCTGCTGGAGCAACTGGGCGTCGGGCTGCCACGTCTGCGCCTGGACAGCGATGCCGCGCTGTTCGCCGATCAGCCGGACGACAACCTGCCGCCCGTGGCCGGTCCCGACGATCTGGCCTACATCATGTACACCTCCGGTTCCACCGGTAAGCCCAAGGGCACCCTGGTCACCAACGGTTCGGTGGTCAACCTGGCGTGGGCGCGTATCCACGGCCTGTACCGTCGCTACACCGACCAGCCGATGCGTACCAGCTTCAACTACTCGTTCGCCTTCGACAGCTCGGTGGCCGAGCTCATCCTGCTGCTCGACGGCCACAGCCTGTACCTGACCCCGGAAGAAGTGCGCTACGACCCGCAAGCCCTGGCGCAATTCTTCAGTGACACGCGCCTGGACGCCTTCGAATGCACCCCGGCGCAACTCAAGGCTCTGCTGGAAACTGACGGCGTGCGCCGTGGCGAGGTGTACCTGCCGCGCTTCGTGCTGTTCGGTGGCGATGCGGTGGACGCACAGCTCTGGCAGCGCCTGCCGTCGATTGCCGGCAGCCGCTTCTTCAACACCTACGGCCCGACCGAATGCACCGTGGACGCCACCGGTTGCGCGGTGAATGACTTCCCGGCCCGGCCGATCATCGGTCGCCCGATCGCCAACGTGCGCACCTACGTGCTCGACGCCTGGCTGAACCCGATGCCGGTGGGCGTGCCGGGCGAGCTGCACATCGGCGGTGCCGGCGTGACCCTGGGTTACCTGAACCGTGCCGAACAGACCGCCAAGGTGTTCATCGAGGATCCGTTCTCGTCAGTGCCCGGCGCGCGCATGTACAAGTCCGGCGACCTGGTGCGCTGGCTGCCGAACGGCCAGCTCGAATACCTGGGGCGCATGGACCATCAGGTGAAGATTCGTGGTTTCCGTGTCGAGCTGGGGGAAATCGAAGCCCTGATCGGCGCCCAGCCCGGCGTGCGTCAATCGGTGGTGCTGGCCCGTGAAGACGTACCCGGCGACAAGCGTCTGGTGGCCTACGTCACCTGCGATGCCCAGGCCGATATCGACGGCTGGCGCAAGGCAATCGGCGCCGCCCTGCCCGACTACATGGTGCCATCGGCCTTCGTGGTGCTCGACGAGCTGCCGCTGACCGACAACGGCAAACTCAACCGCAAGGCCCTGCCGGCCCCGGACATCCAGACCGCACCGGACGCCCAGGACCCGCCGCGCACCGTTGCCGAGCAGCAACTGGCGGCGCTGTGGTCCGAACTGCTGAACGTGCCGCTGACCCAGATCGGTCGCGACAGTCACTTCTTCTACCTGGGTGGTCATTCGCTGCTGGCGGCGGTGCTGTTTGCCCGTCTGCGTCAGCAGTTCGCCACGGTGCCGGCGCTGCGCTCGGTGTTCGAGCATCCGACCCTGGAAGCGTTGGCCGCATTGCTGGGCGAACCGCTGCAAGCCCCGGCCGCGACCTGGGCCAAGGCCGAACGTCCGGCGCGCCTGCCGCTATCGTTTGAACAGCAACGCCTGTGGTTCCTCGAACAACTGAGCGCGGGGGGCGGCGAGTACAACGTGGTCAGCGCGGTGCAGTTCGATGGCGAGCTGAACCTGTCGGCCCTGCAAGCCGCGCTGAATGCACTGGTCGCGCGGCATGAAAGCCTGCGCAGCCGCATCGTGCGTGATGCCGAAGGTGAACTGGCGCTGGTCATCGAGCCGCAAGCCGAGGTCACCCTGCGTCTGGCGCCGTTGGATGCCGCGAGCAATGAGGCTTGGCAACAGCTGACCGACGTGGCGATCCACGCCGAGACCGGTCACCGTTTCGATCTGGCCAACGATCTTCCACTGCGCGCCACGCTGATCCAGCGCAGCGGCCAGCCTCAGGCGCTGTTGCTGCTCAACGTGCACCACTGCGCCACCGATGACGCCTCCAGCCAGAACCTGCTGGATGAACTGGCGCAGCTTTACACCGCGCAGTGCCAGGGTTCGGTGGCCGAACTGCCGAACCTCGCCCTGCAATACCCGGACTACGCGCTGTGGCAGCGTGAACCGGCGCAGCAGGCCTTGTTCGGCGAGCAGTTGAACTACTGGCGCACACAGCTGGAGGATGGCGATTACCTGCTGGACCTGCCGACCCGTCAGGCCCGCCCGAATCAGCTCGACCCGGTCGCCGGTGCCGTACAACTGCAATTGCCGAAAGAGCTGGCGAACCGTTTGCGTCAGTTCGCCCAGCAACGCGGCGCCACCCTGTACATGCTGATGCTCAGCGCCGCGCAGTTGCTGCTGGGGCGTCATGCCAACCAGCGCGACGTGCGTTTCGGCAGCCCGGTGGCCCAGCGTCCGCTGGCCGAGCTGCAGCCTCTGATCGGCTGCTTCGTCAACACCGTGGTGATGCGCAGCGATCTGGACCCGGCACTGGATTTCGAAGGCCTGCTCAGCCAGGTCCGCGACCGCGTGCTCGATGCCCAGCAGCATCAGGACGTGCCGTTCGATCAAGTGGTCGAAGCCCTCAATCCATCCCGCAGCCTGGCGCAGACACCGCTGTTCCAGGTGCTGTTCGTGATGCAGAACGCCGACGCCTCGGCCAGCCAGTGGCCGCAGTTGCAGGTGCATGAACGCGCCGTGACCGCGCAATCCACCAAGTACGATTTGAACTGGGAAGTGCATGACGGCGAGGTGCTGTCGGTGCTGCTCGAATACCGTGCCGCGCTGTTCAGCGAGAGCACCGTGAAAGGTTGGCTGGACCAGTGGCAGCAGTTGCTGGAAGCCATGCTCGATGCGCCGCAGACGCGTCTGGGTGATTGGTCGCCGTTGACCGAAACCCAGCGTCAGCAGCAGTTGATCGAGTGGAATGCCACCGAGCGTTTGTACCCGGGCCCGACCAACCTGCATACAGCCTTGAGTCAGCAGGCGGCCTTGACGCCAAACGCTCCGGCACTGGTGTTCGAAGGCCAGCGTCTGAGCTATGCCGAACTGGATCAGCGGGCGCAGCAACTGGCCCGTGCCCTGCGCGCTCAAGGCATCGGTCGCGACAGCATCGTGCCGGTGTGCATGGAGCGTTCGGTGGAAATGGTCGTCGCCCTGCTCGGCATCGTGCATGCCGGTGCGGCGTGGTTGCCGTTGGATCCTGAGTTGCCGGCGGCGCGTCTGGCGTTCCTGATTGGGGATGCCGATGCGAAGGTGACGTTGACCCAAGCGCAATGGCTGTCGCGTCTGCCAGCCGGGCATACCGCCTGGACCCTGGATTCCCTGCCACAAGCACCTGTTGGCGAGCCGTTGACCGTTGATGCGGGTGATCTGGCCTACGTGCTCTACACCTCCGGTTCCACCGGCCAACCAAAAGGCGTGATGAACGAACACGGCGCCCTGATGAACCGCATCTACTGGATGCAGGACGCCTTCCCGATTGGTCCGAACGACCGCGTATTGCAGAAGACGCCGTACAGCTTCGACGTCTCGGTATGGGAGTTCTTCTGGCCGCTGATCACCGGCGCCACGTTGGTCGTCGCCCGTCCAGACGGCCATCGCGACCCGGCTTACCTCAGCCAGCTGATCCAGCAGGAACAGGTCACCACCCTGCACTTCGTGCCCTCGATGCTGCGCGCCTTCGTTGAAGAGCCGAGCCTGAAGAACTGCCACAGCCTGCGTCAGGTGTTCGCCAGCGGTGAAGCGCTGCCGGCGGATCTGGTGCGGCGTTTCATGGGTCAGCACCCGGCAGCGCTGGTCAACCTGTACGGCCCGACTGAAGCGGCCATCGACGTGTCGGTATGGCGCTGCTCGATGGATGACCTGATCGTGCCGATCGGCAAACCGATCGCCAACCTGCGCCTGTACATCCTCGACGCGGCCATGCAGCCTTTGCCAATCGGCAGCATCGGCGAGCTGTACATCGGCGGGGTCGGCGTGGCCCGTGGTTACCTGAAACGTCCGGACCTGACCGAGGAACGCTTCCTCGCCAGCCCGTTCATCCCAGGTGATCGCCTGTACCGCACCGGCGACCGTTGCCGCTTCCTCGCCGATGGCAACATCGAATACCTCGGCCGTCTCGACCATCAGGTGAAGCTGCGTGGCCAGCGTATCGAACTGGGTGAAATCGATGCCGAGTTGCTGAACCAGCCGGGCGTGCGCGATGCCGCGACCCTGCTGCTGGATCAACGTCTGGTGAGCTTCTGGTGCGGTACCGCCGAGGAAAGCGCACTGCGCGCAGCCTTGAACGACAACCTGCCAACGCACATGGTGCCAAGCCTGCTGGTGCAACTGGACAGCCTGCCGCTCAACAGCAACGGCAAGCTCGACCGCAAGGCACTGGCTGCCACGGCGCTGCCGGACATCCGTGGCGAGCGTGCACAGGTCGCACCGCGCAACGTCACCGAGACCGTGCTCTGCGAGCTGTTCAGCGAACTGCTCGAATGCGGCCCGGTAGGCATCGAGGATCACTTCTTCCAGCTCGGCGGTCATTCCCTGCTGGCGACCCGTCTGGTGGCACGAGTGCGTGAACGTCTAAACGCTTCGCTGCCGCTGGCGCTGGTGTTCGCCCAACCGACGGTGGCGGCCCTGGCCGGTCACCTGCAGACGGCCACACCGGGCGAGTTGATCAGCCAACAACCACGGCCAGAGCGTTTGCCGCTGGGGCTGGCGCAACAGCGCTTCTGGATGCTCAGCCGCCTGGTGCCGGAATCCCGCGAATACCACATGCCGTTTGCCCTGACTCTGCGCGGCGAACTCGACGCCAATGCGTTGCACAAAGCGTTCGAACAGATCAGCCAGCGGCATCTGGTCCTGCGCAGCCGCATCGTCGAAATCGAAGACGAAGCGCAGCTGCTGATCGACGATCACGGCCCAGCGCTGGCCATCACCGAAGTCAGCGCCCAGGACTGGACCTCGGCCTGCGCCGACGCCGAAACCGCGCTGATGGCGCCGTTCGATCTGGCCAAGGCCGCCCCTTGGCGCGCGCACCTGCTGCAACGCCAGGACAGCGACGAAAACCGCCTGCTGGTGTGCCTGCACCACAGCGCCACCGACGGCTGGGCCATGCAGTTGCTGATCGACGAACTGAGCGAGGCCTACAGTGCCAACCTGCGCGGACAGGCGCCGGACTGGACCGCGCTGGAGATCGACTACGTCGACTTCGCCCTGTGGCAGCAGCACCCGGACACCCAGGCCCGCCGCAGCGCCAGCCTGGACTACTGGAAAAACCATCTGGGCCAGGACGACTACCAGCTCGACCTGCCGCTGGACCGCCCGCGCGGCGCCGAAGCGGATCGTCGTGCCGGGCAGTTGACCCTGCGTCTAGGTAGCGAGCGCGCCGCGGCCATTCGCCAGTTCGCCCGGCAACGCGGCACCACCGCCTATGTGGTGCTGGCCAGCGCCCTGAGCGCCCTGCTCGCCCGCTACAGCGGCCAGCGCGAGATTCGCCTCGGCACCCCGGCCGACCAGCGCGAACAGCCGCAGACCCAGGCGCTGCTGGCGTGTCTTGTGAACACTTTGGTGATCCGCAGCGAGATCGACCAGCAGGCCCCGGCGGCACAACTGCTGACCAGCCTGGAAGCCGATCTGCGCGCGGCCCAGGCCCACGCCGACCTGCCGTTCGCCACGCTGGTGGGTGCCGTGGCCCAGCTCCGCGACCTGAACCGCACGCCGCTGTTCCAGGTGCTGTTCTCCCTCAACCACGGACGCCTGGACAGCCGTCAGTGGTCGGGGCTGAACATCGAGGAACAGATGCTGCCGGTGATCGACGCCAAGTTCGAACAGAGCTGGGAAGTGCAGGACGACGGCAGCGACATGACCCTCGCCCTCGAATACCAGGCGGCGCTGTTTGATCAGCGCACGATGCAGCGCTGGAGCGAGCAATGGTGCGCCCTGCTCGACGCGCTGGTGGCTGCCCCCGAGCGCTCGCTGGTGGAGCTGTTCCCGCAGCAGCAGGATCAGCAGCAACTGGATCGCTGGAATGCCACCGAGCGTCTGTATCCGGGCCCGACCAATCTGCACACGGCTTTGAGCCAGCAGGCGGCACTGACGCCGAATGCTCCGGCACTGGTGTTCGAAGGCCAGCGCCTGAGCTATGCCGAGCTGGATCAACGGGCGCAACAACTGGCCCGTGCCCTGCGCGCTCAAGGCATCGGTCGCGACAGCATCGTGCCGGTGTGCATGGAGCGCTCCGTGGAGATGGTCGTCGCCCTGCTCGGCATCGTGCATGCCGGTGCGGCGTGGTTGCCGCTGGATCCGGAGTTGCCGGCAGCGCGTCTGGCGCTCCTGATCGGGGATGCCGATGCGCAGGTGACGTTGAGCCAAGCGCAATGGCTGTCGCGTCTGCCGGTCGGGCACACCGCCTGGACCCTCGACAAGTTGCCTGAGGCGCCTGTTGGCGAGCCTTTGACTGTTGATGCAGGCGATCTGGCCTACGTGCTCTACACCTCCGGTTCCACCGGGCAACCCAAGGGCGTGATGAACGAACACGGTGCCCTGATGAACCGCATCTACTGGATGCAGGACGCCTTCCCGATTGGCCCGAACGACCGCGTATTGCAGAAGACGCCGTACAGCTTCGACGTGTCGGTGTGGGAATTCTTCTGGCCGCTGATCACCGGCGCCACGCTGGTCGTCGCCCGTCCGGACGGCCATCGCGACCCGGCTTACCTCAGTCAGCTGATCCAGCAGGAACAGGTGACCACCCTGCACTTCGTGCCTTCGATGCTGCGCGCCTTCGTCGAAGAGCCGAGCCTGAAAAACTGCCACAGCCTGCGTCAGGTCTTCGCCAGCGGCGAAGCGCTGCCGGCGGATCTGGTGCGGCGCTTCATGGGCCAACACCCGGCGGCACTGGTCAACCTGTACGGCCCGACTGAAGCGGCCATCGACGTGTCGGTATGGCGTTGCTCGATGGATGACGTGATCGTGCCGATCGGTAAACCGATCGCCAACCTGCGCCTGTACATCCTCGACGCCGCCATGCAGCCATTGCCAATCGGCAGCATCGGCGAGCTGTACATCGGCGGTGTCGGCGTGGCCCGTGGCTACCTGAAACGCCCGGAGCTGACCAAGGAACGTTTCCTCGCCAGCCCGTTCATCGCGGGCGATCGCCTGTACCGCACCGGCGACCGTTGCCGCTTCCTGGCCGACGGCAACATCGAATACCTCGGCCGTCTCGACCATCAGGTGAAACTGCGTGGCCAGCGTATCGAGCTGGGTGAAATCGATGCCGCACTGCTCAATCAGCCCGCCATCACCGGCGCCTGCACACTGGTGCTGGATAACCGTCTGATCGCGTTCTACAGCAGCAACGCCCCGCAATCGGACCTGGGCGCACTGCTCAGCGCCGAATTGCCGGCCTACATGGTGCCGGCGGTGTGGGTTGAAGTGCCGGCCCTGCCGCTGACCACCAACGGCAAGATCGATCGCAAGGCCCTGGCGGCGATGCCATTGCCGCAAAGCCAGGAAGCCCGCGTCGCTCCGCGCAACGAACTGGAAGCCTTGCTTTGCCAGCTGTTCGGCGAATTGCTGAGTGACATGCTGAGCAGCGGCCGCGAGGTCGGCACCACGGACAGCTTCTTCGCCCTGGGCGGTGATTCGATCCTTGGCTTGAAATTGATTTCGCGCCTGCGGGAACAGGGTTACTCGCTCACGCCAAAAGACCTGTTCCGCTCGCCGACCCCGGCAGCCCTGGCCCAGGTGGCCAGCCCGTTGCTGACTCTGGCCGAACAGGGCGACGTCACCGGCAGCCTGCCGTTGATGCCGCTGCACCAGTGGTTCTTCGACCTGCAGCAACCGCAAGCGGCGTACTGGAACCAGTCGGTGCTGGCCGACAGCGACCGTCGTCTGGAGCCGGCGTTGGTGCAGGCGACCCTGAATCGTCTGGTGGCGCACCACGACGCCCTGCGCCTGCAGTTCAACCAGGTCGATGGCCAATGGCAGGCGCAGATCGCGCCCGTTTCGCCAGCCCGATTTACCGTCTGCGATCAGCCCGAGCAACTGCAACAGGTCGCCGAAAGCCTGAACCTGCAACAAGGGCCGCTGTTCGCCGCCGCCCTGCTGCAAGGCGAACCGCAACGCCTGTACCTCGTCGCCCATCACCTGGTGGTCGATGCGGTGTCCTGGACGCCGTTGCTGGAAGACTTCCAGCAGCTGTACCAGGGCCTGGAACGCGGCGAGCACCCGACGCTGCCGGCGAAAACCACCTCCTACAAGCAATGGGCCGAGCACCTGCGCGCCCACTGCGACAAGGTCGGCGCCGAACAGCGCTACTGGAACGCCCAGACCGCCGCGAACCCGGCCCCGATGGCCCCGCTGGCCACGGTCGCCGAGCGCCAGACCCTGTCCGCCCGCTGGGACGCCACGCGCACCCAGCAATGGCTGACCGAATCCCACGCCGCCTACCGCACGCAACCGGAAGAGCTGCTGATCGCCGCCCTCGCCGCGACCCTGGCGCAAGCCGAGAATCTCGAGGAAATCGTCGTCGATCTGGAGCGCCACGGCCGCGATGCGCCGTTCGAAGGCCTGGACGTCAGCCGCACCGTCGGCTGGTTCACCACCCTGTTCCCGCTGCGGGTGAAATCCAGCGGTGCCCCGGCCGAGCGCGTGCGCGAGGCCAAGGAAGCCCTGCGCGCCGTACCGGGCAATGGCCTGGGCCACGGCCTGCTGCGCCAGCGCGGTGAGTTGCCTGCGAGCCGTGGCGATGTGCTGTTCAACTACCTGGGGCACGAGCAAACGCCCGAGGGCTGGTTGCGCGCCAGCAGCTTGAAAGCCCCGGCGGAAGTGGCCGCGATCAACAAGGTCAGCCACGGCCGTGAAGTGGTGGCCTGGCTCCAGGATGGCGTGCTGCACATCGAATGGCACAGCGTCACGCCGGATACCGACAGCCGCCTGCCGGCGCGCCTGCTGGAACATTTGCAGGCGCTGGTCGCCCATTGCCTGGATCCGCAGTCCGGCGCACTGATGCCGTCGGACTTCCCGCTGGCCAAGGGCATGAACCAGAAGTCCCTGGACATGTTGCTGAGCAAGCTCAAGACCAAACCGAATCCCCAAAGCTAGCGGGCGAGCCGGCGCGTGGGTGGAAGTCGACCCACGCGCCCCTGCCTTCGCTCAATACGTTTTCAAGAATTAGCTACGGACCCGTCAAAGCATGAACAACATCGAAGACATCTACTCCCTTTCGCCAACTCAGCATGGCCTGTTGTTCCATAGCGTCCTCGAGCCGGATTCGCGGGTGTACTACCAGCAACTGAGCCTGGAAATCCACGGCCCGCTGAACCTCACCGCGTTCCGTGGTGCATGGCAGGCACTGATGCAGCGCCACGCGGTGATGCGCAGCGCGTTTCTCTGGGAAGACCTGGACGACGCCTATCAGGTGGTGCAGCAGGACCTCGCCGTGCCGCTGAGCCTGCTGGACTGGCGCGAGCGCGCCGATCAACAAGTCGCGCTGGAACAACTGGCGCTGGAGCAGCGCGCCGAACCGCTGGAACTGAACGACGCGCCGCTGATGCGCGTGTCCCTGGTGCGTCTGGACGAACAGCGCTTTCACCTGACCTGGACCTTCCACCACATCCTCATGGACGGCTGGAGCGTGGGCATCGCCATTCAGGAATGGCTGGCGCTCTACTACGAACAGGCCCTGGGCCGCGCCGCCAACCTGCCGGCGACCCGCCCTTACCGCGACTACATCGCGTGGCTCGCGGAACAGGACATGGCCGCCACCGAAGCGTTCTGGCGCGAGCAGTTGCAGGACCTCAACGAACCGACCCCGCTGCCGGACTTCGCCGTGCGCCTGGCGCCACCGTCGGGCGCACCGTTCGCCGAGCGGGAAAGCCTCTTGGAAGCCGGCGAAACCGAGCAGCTGTCGAGCTTCGCCCGTCGCCATGACCTGACCGTCAACACCCTGATCCAGGGTGCCTGGGCGCTGCTGCTGGGCCAGCACGCCGGGCGCGATGACGTGGTCTACGGCGTGACCGTGGCCGGGCGCCCGGAGAACCTGAGCGCGATCGAAAGCACCGTCGGCCTGTTCATCAATACCCTGCCGTTGCGGGTGCAATGGGCCGACAGCCCGACGCTGGTGGACTGGTTGCAACAGTTGCAGCAGGCCAACAGCGACCTGCGCCACCACGCCTACCTGCCGATCGGCAAGCTCAAGTCGATGAGCAAGATCGCTGCCGAGCGGGCGCTGTTCGATTCGATTCTGGTATTCGAAAACTTCCCGGTCACCGATGCGCTCAATCAGGACGCCGACGGCCTGAGCTTCATCGCGCCGTCCAACGATCAGCAGGTCGACGGCATCACCCACACCCAGGGCCGCAACCACTTCCCGCTGTCGCTGATTGTGGTGCCGGGCGAGCAGTTGAACTACCTGTTCAGCTACGACCGCAAGCGTTTCAGCGATGCGGAAATCGGCGTGCTGTCGGCGCAACTGCGCGCGATCCTGCTGGCCATGACCGCGCAGCCGCAGTGCCGGGTCGCCAAACTCGACTGGCTGAGCACTGAAGAGAAGCAGCAATTGCTGACCAAAGGCAGCGGCGCAAGCCTGCCGGTGCCGGAACAATGCCTGCACCAGCGCTTCGAACAGGAGGTCGCCGCGAACCCTGAGCAACTGGCGGTGCGCGACCGTCAGCTCGCCCTGACCTACCGTGAACTCGATCAGCGGGCCAACCAGCTCAGCCAGCACCTGCGTGCCCAAGGCATCGGTGCCGACAGCCTGGTGGCCCTGGCCCTGGACCGCAGCACCGATTTCGTCATCGCCCTGCTGGCCACCCTCAAGGCCGGCGCGGCTTACCTGCCGCTGGACCTGAAACAACCTGCCGGACGCCTGGCCGATGTGCTGGTGGACAGCCGCGCCGCGCTGCTGATCGGCGCCGCGCCTTCGGCTCAGTTGACCCGTCTGGCCGAGCACACCCCGGCGCTGTGGCTGAGCGAAGCGGCGGCTGCGATCGCCGCGCAACCGGACAGTGCGCCAGCCGTGACGCACAGCCCGGATGCTGCCGCTTATGTGATCTACACCTCGGGTTCCACCGGCACGCCAAAGGGCGTGGTGGTCGAACACCGGGCCATCGTCGACTACGTGAGCGCCGTGCAGTCGGTGCTCAACCCGCCGCAAGCGGCCCGTTACGGCCTGCTGTCCAGCGTTGCCGCCGACCTCGGCCACACCCAGTTGTTCGGCGCCCTGTGCACCGGCGGCAGTCTGCTGCTGGTGGATGACGACAGCGGTTTCAGCCCGCTGGCACTGGCCGAACTGTTCAGCCAGCACCCGATCGATGTACTGAAAATCACCCCGAGCCATCTCGGCGGCCTGTTGCAAGCGCTGCCCGACGCCCGCTTGCTGCCGAGCGCGCTGCTGGTATTCGGTGGCGACGCCCTGAGCCCGGCGCTGGTGGGCAAGGTCAATGGCCTGGCGCCGCAACTCAAGGTGTTCAACCACTACGGACCGAGCGAGGCCACGGTCGGCGCGATTGCCACCGAACTGCCGAGCGGCCTGCGCAGCATCGCCCTGGGCCGTCCCCTGCCCAATCGCCAATTGCGGGTAGTCGATGGCAACGGTCAAGCGGTGGCGACCGGCGTGTCCGGCGAGTTGCTGATCGGCGGCGCGCTGGCTCGCGGTTACCTGCATCGCCAGGACCTGACCGATGAGCGCTTCATCGTCGACGCGCAGCAACAACGCTGGTATCGCACCGGCGACCGCGTGCGCTGGCTGGTAGACGGTCAACTGGCGTTCCTCGGCCGGGTCGACAGCCAGGTGAAGATTCGTGGCAACCGCCTGGAACTGGGCGAAGTCGAAGCGCAGATCAAGCGCCTGTCGCCCTTGATCGAACAGGCACTGGTGCGTGCCGTGGAACTCGACGGCGGCCTGCGTCTGGTCGCCTGGCTGGTGGCCAGCCAGTCGTTGTCGTCGGCCAAGCTGCGCGACGATCTGGCGATGCGCGTGCCGGACTACATGGTCCCGGCGCACTTCATCACCCTCGACGAACTGCCGCTGAACCGCAACGGCAAGGTCGACGCCTCGCGCCTGCCACTGCCGCAGAAAGCGGCCGACGACAGCGCCAGCCATATCGCCCCGCGCAACGAAGTCGAAGCGTTGCTGGCGCAGATCTGGAAGGAGGTGCTGAAGCTCGATCGCGTGGGCGTGCAGGACAACTTCTTCGCCCTGGGCGGCGACTCGATCCTCAACCTGCAGATCATCGCCCGCGCCAACCAGCAGGGCCTCAAGCTCACCCCGCGCCAGCTGTTCGAAAACCGCACCATCGCCGACATCGCCCGGGTGCTGGGTGCCGATGCCAGCAACGCCGTGGCCGAGAACCTGGCCGATGGTTATGAACTGCCCCTGGGCGCCGGCCAACTGGCACGCCTGGAACAAGGTCCGCTGGATGCCACCTGGCGTTGCGTGGCCCTCAGCCAATCCATCGACAGCGACCTGCTGAGCCAGGCGATCAGCGCCCTGCAACAGCACCATCAGGCCCTGCGCCTGGCACTGCAAGCCTCGCCCGAAGGCCAATGGCAGCAGCGCGTGATGGTGGCCGCCAAGGCGCCGGTGATCAGCCGTCAGGCCCTTGAAGACCTCGACCAGACTCGCCTGCAATCTCTGGCCCAGACCGGCGTCGACGCCCTGGAACTGAGCGCCGGACAAACCCTGCACGCCAGCCTGCTGGAGCATGGCGACAAGCACTGCGTATTGCTCGCCGCGCACCCGCTGTGCGTGGATGAAGCGTCCTGGTCGCTGTTGCTGTCCGACCTCAACATGGCGCTGGCGCAACTGCTGTACCAACGACCGGTGCGCCTGGCTTACAACGGTGGCGACTTCACCCAGTGGACCCGCCATCAGCAGAGCCATGCACAAGGTGATGCGCTGGACGAAGCCTGGGAACACTGGCTGCAATTCGCCGGCATGGACGTGCTGCAACTGCCAGTCAGCCAGCAGGCCAGCTCCGTGGTGGAACAGGTCCTGTCAGTGGACACCTCCAGCGACCTCAAGCGCCTGGGCGACGTGCTGCAACTGGACTGGAACAGCCTGTTGGCCAGCGCCGTGGCCGAGCAATGCCGCGAAGTCGCCGGCACCGGGCTGATTGCCCTGAACCTGCACGACGCCCGCCCGGTAGCCGACCGCCTGCCGGTCAGCGCGCCGATTGCCATGGCCGATCTGGACCCGGTGCGCATCATCGGCGCCCTGGAACTGGCGGTGCCGTTCTACCTCCAGCCGCAGGGTGAAACACTGCTGCAGCGCTTGCAGGCCACCGCCTCGCAACTGCGCGCCTACCCGCAACACGGCGCCGACTATGGCGCCCTGCGTTACCTGTCGGACAACACCTACCTGCAGGAGCCGCTGCGCGATCTGCCCGCCGCCCCTGTCGCCATCCGCTGGCTGGGCGACCGTGACGGCCATCGCGAACAACGCGCGATCCTGGCTCAGGTCGAAGCAGCTCATCAGCCGTCGGCACCCAGCTGCGCACTGACCCTGGACGCCAGCTGGCAGGACGGTCGCCTGCACCTGCGCTGCGAAGGCACGCTGGCCGCCGACTGGGCGCCGCAACTGGTGCAACGCCTGACCGACCTCGCTGCCCTGCTCGCCCAGCCCGAGTTGCGCCCTGCCAGTGCGGCCTTCCCGCTGTGCCACAAACAGGCGGCGACCCTCGCGGCCGAGCCGCTGGACTGGCCGAACATCGAGGACCTCTATCCGCTGTCGTCGATGCAACAGGGCATGCTGCTGCACACCCTTCTGCAACCTCACAGCGGCATCTACCTGATGCAGCAACGCTACAGCTGGGACGGCACCCTGCAACGCCCGGCCATGGAAGCGGCCTGGCAGCTGTTCCTCGACCGCCACCCGATGATGCGCACCGCGTTCTGGTGGCAGGAAGACCACGCGCCGCTGCAATGCGTGTTCCGCAAGACCGACCCGGCGTTCGACTGGCAGGACCTGCGCCACCTCGACGCCGACCAGCAGCGCCTGGCCATGGACCAGGCCCTCGAAACCCAGCGCCAGCAAGGCTTCGACATGGCCCGCGCGCCGTTGACCCACCTGCGGATTTTCCAGCTCGACGAGCGTCGTTTTGCCGTGGTGCGCAGCTTCCACCACATCCTCACCGATGCCTGGTGCTTCGGCTTGCTGATGGAAGACCTGCTGGCGATCTATCAGGCGATCGTGCGTCAGGAGCCGGTGGCGCGTCCGCTGTTCCGTTCGTTCCGTGGCTACATGAGCTGGCTGGAGCGCCACGACATGGCCGCCGCCCTGGCCTTCTGGCAAGCGGATCTGGCGGGCTTCAGCGAGCCGACGCCGTTGCACGTGGACAGCTCGCCGGCCCGTGCCGAGCAGGCGCCGGAAGCGGTCGGCGATCAGGACCGCACCCTGAGTATCGCCCAGACCCAGCGTTTGCAGCAGCTGTGCCAGCAATACCAGTTGACGCCCAACACCTGGATTCAAGGTGCCTGGGCCTTGTTGCTGTCACGATACAGCGGCAATCGCGACGTGCTGTTCGGCGTCACCGTGGCCGGTCGCCCCACCGACCTGGCCGGGGTCGAGGAAATGGTCGGGATCTTCATCAACAGCCTGCCGCTGCGGGTCGATGTCGACCCACAGGCGCTGGTCTCCGACTGGCTGCAGGCCCTGATGTCGCACAACGCGCAACTGCGTGAACACGAAAGCACCTCGCTGGTGGACATCCAGCGTTGCAGCGGCGTGCCGCGCGGCCAGCAACTGTTCGACAGCCTGGTGGTGTTCGAAAACGCCCCGCTGGATATCAGCAGCGTGCAGCTGGACAACTTCAGCATCGACATCTACGAAGACCGGGTGCACACCAACTTCCCGATGACCGTGGTGCTCTACCCCGGCGATCGCCTGGGCATTCGCCTGTCCTACGACAACCAGCGTTTCACCGGCGAGACCGTGCAGCGCATGCTCGGGCATCTGGTGCAGTTGCTGACCAGCATGCTCGATGAGCCACAAGCCACGCTGGGCAGCCTGCACATGCTGCCGTCGGCCGAGCGCCAGCAGTTGCAGGTGGAATACAACCGCAGCGCCGTGGATTTCCCACTGGAACGTGGCTACGCCGCACTGTTCGCCGAACAGGTGCGCAACCGCGGGCAGCACCTCGCCGCGGTCAGCCAGGGCGAGTCGCTGACCTACGCCGAGCTGGACCGCCGCACCAACGGCATCGCCCACGCACTGCAAGCCAAAGGTGTCGGCCCGGAAACCCTGGTGGCGCTGTTTGCCGAGCGCGGCCTGGCGCTGTTGACCATGATGATCGCCACCCTCAAGGCCGGCGCCGCGTTCCAGGCGCTGGACATTCAGCAGCCGCCTGCGCGCCTGGCGGAACTGCTGGAGCTGGGTGAAGCGCCGGTGCTGCTGGTGTGCGAACACGCCACGGCGACCCTGGACAACGTCTTGCCGCAAATGGCCAGACAACCGACCTGCCTGATCGCCCAGTCCCTCTGGCAAGGTGCCGAGCAGCCGGCGGTCAGCTACGTCCACAATCCGGACCAACTGGCCTACGTAATCTTCACCTCCGGCTCCACCGGCAAGCCCAAGGGCGTGATGGTCGAGCAGCGCGGCATGCTCAACAACATGTTCGGCAAGGTGCCGTCCCTGGGCCTGGGTGAGCACGACCGTATCGCCCAGACCGCCTCGGCGGCCTTCGATATCTGCGTGTGGCAGTTCCTCGCCGCGCCGCTGTTCGGCGCCACCGTGCACATCCTCCCCGATGCCCAGGCCCACGATCCGCTGGCCTTGCTCGATGCCGTTCAGGCGCACGGCCTGACCCTGCTGGAAACCGTGCCGGCGCTGATTCGCGGCATGCTCCAGGAAAGCCAGGCGCAACACGGTCTGAGCAGCCTGCGCTGGCTGCTGCCGACCGGTGAAGCCCTGCCGCCTGCTTTGGCACGAGACTGGTGCGCACGCTTCCCGAACATCCCGATGATGAACGCCTACGGCCCGGCCGAGTGTTCGGACGACGTGGCTTTCCATGCGATCACCCAGGCACCGGACGCCGATTGCCTGCACATGCCGATCGGCACGCCGACCGCCAACAACCAGATGTTCGTGCTCGATGCCGACCTGCGCATGGTACCGATCGGGGTTCCGGGTGAAATTTGCATCGGTGGTGTCGGTGTCGGTCGCGGTTACCTGCGCGACCCGCAACGCACCCGCGAAGCCTTTGTCGATCATCCGTTCGAGCCGGGCGCGCGCCTGTATCGCACCGGTGACATCGGCCGGATGCGTGCCGATGGGGTGTTCGAGTACCTGGGTCGTCGCGACCAGCAGGTCAAGATCCGTGGCTTCCGTATCGAGCTGGGCGAAATCGAAAACCGCCTGATGCAGCACCCGGCAGTCAGCAGCGCGGCGGTACTGGCCCTGCCCGACGCTCGTGGCGCACTGCAATTGGTGGCCTGGTACGTGCTCGACAGCACCGCCGAATTCACCAGCGAATCCGCGCAGCAGGTGCTCAGTGCCTACTTGGGCCAGCAACTGGCGGCCTACATGGTGCCGGCCCGCTGGCTGAACCTGGCGCAACTGCCGCTCAACGCCAACGGCAAGGTCGACCGCCGTGCCCTTGCCGCCCTGGACGTGCCGCTGGCCGAGCAGGATCAACAGCAGCGCGTGGCGCCACGCACGGAAACCGAGAAAGTCCTGGCCGAACTCTGGCAGGACATCCTCGGCCTGGACAGCGTCGGCGTGCACGACGACTTCTTCGCCATCGGCGGTCACTCCCTGCTGGCCACCCAGGTGCTGTCGCGGATTCGCCGGCGCCTGGAGGTCAATCTGCCGCTGCGCATCCTGTTCGAAGGCGGCACTCTGGAGCAACTGGCCCAGGCGGTGGATCGCCAGCGCGAGGCGCAGAACGGGATCGACGGCGAAAGCGAAATCGTCCCTGTCCCGCGTGACCAGATGCTGCCGCTGTCTTTCGCTCAACAACGGCTGTGGTTCCTCGACCGCTTCGAAGGCCCGAGTGCGGCCTACAACATGGGTTCGGTGGTGCGACTGCGCGGTGCGCTGGACATTGGCGCGCTGCAAGCAGCCTTGCAATCGGTCCTGGAGCGTCACGAATCGCTGCGTACCGCCTTCCAGCTCAAGGGCGACCAGCCTGTCCAGGTCATCAGCCCGGCACCGACCGTCGACCTGACGCCGACCGATCTCTCGGCGCTGGCGGGCGATGCGCGGATGCAAGCCCTGCAACGCCTGATCGACGAGCAGGCCGCGCGTGCGTTCGACCTGCAACAGGCTCCGATGCTGCGCGCCAGCCTGCTGCGCCTGGGTCAGGACGATCACGTGCTGCAAGTGGTGCTGCACCACATCGCCACCGATGCCTGGTCCATGGGCATCCTGATGCAGGAGCTGATCACCGGCTATCTGGCCTACAGCAACGGTGCGACGCCGGTCTTCGCACCGCTGCCGATCCAGTACGCCGACTATGCCCACTGGCAACGCAGCGAACCGCAACAGCGTCTGTTGGCGCGCGCCATCGACTACTGGCGCCGTCAGCTGGAAGGCGCGCCGCCCCTGATCCCGCTGCCGCTGGACGCCCCGCGTCCGACACGACCGGATTATCACGGCGCATCCCTGCAACAAAGCTTCACCCCGGCCCAGACCCGAGTGCTCAAGGCTTACGCTCAGGAGCAAAAGGCGACGCTGTTCATGGTCCTGCTCAATGCCTTCAACAGCCTGATGCAGCGTGCCACCGGCGCCCACGACTTCATCGTCGGCACTGACCTGGCCAACCGCGAACACCCGGCGGTGGAGAACCTGATCGGCTTCTTCGTCAACGTGCTGCCGATCCGCGCGCGACTCACCGAAGGCGAGGGATTCGACGCCCGCCTGCAACGCCTGCGCGACGACTGCCTGTCGGCGTTCCAGCACCAGCAAGTGCCGTTCGACAAACTGGTGGAAGCGCTGCAACCGCCGCGCACGCCAGGGGTCAATCCGCTGGTGCAGGTGCTGTTCGTGATGCAGAACACACCGGGCACCAACGCCAGCCTGCCGGGCCTGGACATCGAGGAACATCTGCTGCCGGGTCAGGAAAGCAGCAAGTTCGACCTCGCGGTGTTCGTCGAGGAAGACGACGAGCAAGGCTTGAACGTGCGCTGGGTCTACCGCACCAGCGTGCTCGGCGCACCGACTGTCAATCGCCTGGAACAAGGCTTCGAAAATCTGCTGGAGCGAATCGTGACTGCACCTGAACAAGCCCTGCAAGACTGGTCGTGGCGCCTCGAGGGCAGCTCCTCTGCAGCGCCTGCGCCATCCGAAGCGCCATCCGAAACACCAGCGGACGACGCCGCCGCGCGCAGTGCCCGCAAGATGTCGAAGATGAGCAAGCTCAAGCAGACCCGTGCCTCTGGCGTAAGTCAGCTGGCCCATGAGCAGGTGCGTACCCGCACGCTGATCGACGGCCAGGCGCTGCCGCTGGTGATCGAACCGTTGCTGGGCGATCTCGACCCGGTGCACTGGGCGCTGCAAGCCCGGCTGTGGATCAACGAACAGCTGCGCACCCACGGTGGCCTGCTGTTCCGCGGTTTCAACCTGCCCGACGCCGCGGCCTTCGAGCAGTTCGCCCAGGCCATCGAACCGGACCTGTACGGGACCTACGGCGACCTGCCGAAGAACACCTCCGGCAAGAACATTTACCATTCGACGCCGTACCCGGAGCAGCACATGATCCTGTTCCACAACGAGAGCTCGCACCTGCCGCAATGGCCGTGCAAGCAGTGGTTCTTCTGCGAGATCCCTGCGCCGCGCGGCGGCTGCACGCCCATCGTCGATTGCCGTCAGGTGCTGGCGCGCCTGCCCGAGGACATCGTTGCGCGCCTCAAAGCCAAGGGCCTGCTGTACGTGCGGCATTTCACCGACAAGCTGGATGTGCGTTGGCAGGACTTTTTCAAGACCGAAGTACGCGAAGAAGTGGAGCGTCAGTGCCGCGAGACCGGCATGCAATGGGAATGGCTGGGCGCGGACAACCTGCGAATCGCCCAGCACTGCCCGGCCATCGTCGCCCATCCGGACACCGGTGAACTGTCGTTCTTCAATCAGGTGCAACTGCACCACTCCGCCTGCCTGGAGCCTGAAGTGCGCAGCAACCTGATCAATCTGTTCGGCTTGGGCAACCTGCCGCGCAACGTGTACTACGGCGACGGCAGCGTGATCGAAGACGAGGTCATGCAGGTGATCGGCGCCGCCTACGAGGAGTGCGCCGTGCGTTTCGCCTGGCAGAAAGGCGACATGGTGATGCTCGACAACATGCTGGTGGCCCACGCCCGCGATCCGTTTGAAGGCGAACGCAAGATCTGTGTGGCCATGGGGCAGATGATGAATCGTGAACAGCTCGACGCCGAGGTGCAGGCATGACCGCTTTCGAACAACGCGAAGACGCCTTCGCCCTGTCGCCGCAGCAACGCAGCCAGTGGTTGGCCGGTTTGCCGGCGGCGCGCCTGGAACTGGAGGTGGCCGGCGAGCTGGCGCTGGACCGTTTGCAGGAACGGCTGGCAGCTTTCAGCGCGGCCCACGAAGCCTTGCGCCTGCGGGTGCGGCCGGAGCCGGGCTTGCAGGTGCCGTTGCAGGTCGCAGCGGCCGCAGCACCTGACGCCATCGGCGTTGAGGTGGAAAACCTGGCGAACAATCTATATCGGGTGACCTTGCAACTGCCGGCATTGGGCGCCGACCGTGGCACCCTGCTGCGCCTGGCCGAAGCGCTGGGTTCGGCGTCTGTGCCGGCGTTCGATGAAGAGGCCATGACTTACACCCAGTACAGCGCCTGGCTGCAGGATTTGCAGGCTGATGAAGATGCCGCGCTGGGTCGGCAGTTCTGGGCGGGCCAGGCACTGGATGAGCAGGCTGGCGGTGAGCTGCTTTATCGTCAGGTGCGCAGCGATCAGGCCGATGCGCCTTTTACGACTCGCTTGATGGCCAGCACCCTTTTGAGCACGGCACTGGACAGCTTTTGCCAGCGTCACGGCGCGTCCCCCGAGCAGGTGTTGATGACCGCCTGGGGCGTGCTGCTGCAGCGGCTGAGCACCGGCGACACGCCCGCTTTGACACTGAACTGGGTCCATGACTGCCGCGACGATTACGAAGAACTCGCCGACTGTTGGGGCCTGTTCGCCAAGGCCCTGCCCCTGCGCTTTGAACCAGCCAGCGACAGCCGCTTTGTCCAGGCGTTGACGGATTTGCAGTCGCGCTGCGAAGGGGCCACGGAATGGCAGGAGTACGGCGGCGCGGCCGAGGGTTCCCGTTATGGTTTCCAGTGGAGCGCCAGCCTGAGTCAGCGCTTCGATTGGCTGGGCAGCGACGCTGCGTCTTTCACAGTGCAGGACGCTCACGCCATACCACCGGGCATCGAGTTGCTGCTGGTGGCCGAAGCCGTCGAGGGCGGCCATCGCCTGAACCTGTGCCATCTGCCGAACCGCTACAGCGAGCAGGCGGCTCTGGTTTTGCTGGAACAGTTGCAGTCGCTGGTGATCGATGCCGTCGGTGATGCCGGCAAGACTCTGGCCGAGCTGTCGCTGCATTCGCCGACCTTCTCCATGACCCTGGCTGAACTGCACGGCCCCGCTACGGCGCAGGCTTTTGTCAGCGTGCCGGCGGGCTTCACTCGTTGTGCTGCCCAGTTCCCCGATCACCTGGCGCTGCGCGACCAGACTCAGCAAATGAGCTACGCCGAACTGGACGCGCGCAGCAATCAGCTGGCGCACTACTTGCGCGCCCGGGGCGTGGGGCCTGAAGACCGGGTGGCGTTGTATCTGGAGCGCTCGGCGTCGATGGTTCTGGCGATGCTCGCCGTGCACAAGTGCGGCGCCGCGTTCGTGCCGCTGGACGTGCAACAACCGGCGCAGCGCTCCCTGGCGATTCTGCAACAGGCGCAACCGGTGTTCGTGCTCAGCGGCGCGGCCGGCAATGGCCCGGCCTTGCCTTCGGTGGCCAGCCTCGATTTGCGCGATACAGCGGTTTGGCATCAAAGCCCGATGACAGCGCTGAATACCGAAATCCATCCGCAGGACGCCGCCTATGTGCTGTTCACTTCCGGCAGCACCGGCACGCCAAAAGGCGTGATCGTCGAGCATGGCCAGCTCGCCAGTTACATCACCAGCGTGACCCGTCGCCTGGCACTGCAACCGGGTGAACGCAGCGCCGTGGTCACCGCGCTCGCGGCGGACCTGGGTTACACCCTGCTGTTCCCCACCCTGCTCAGCGGCGGTGAGTTGCATATTCTGGACAAGGACACCGCGATGAACGCCCAGGCTTGGGCGGACTGGCAAGCGGCCTATCCGATCGATCACCTGAAAATCGTGCCGTCGCTGCTCGACGCCTGGCTGCTGCACAGCCGCAGCGCCGCCGTGCTGCCACGCAAACAGCTGATCATCGGTGGCGAAACCTGCTCGCCGCGCCTGCTGCAAAGCCTGCGTGAACTGGCACCGTCACTGGCGATCTTCAACCACTACGGCCCCACCGAAACCACGATCGGGGTAGCAATGCACCGGCTCGATCCGGCCTGCGATTACCGTCGCCTGCCGCTGAGCGATCGTCTGGACGGCATGCGTCTGTATCTGCTGGACGAGCAGCAGGAAGTGGTCGCGCCCGGCGTCAACGCCGAACTGTATATCGCCGGCCCGCAAGTGGCGCGGGGGTATCTGGATGCGCAACAGAGTGGTGAACGCTTTATCGAGGTGTCGGGCGAACGCCTGTATCGCACCGGTGATCTGGCCCGTTATCGCCATGATGGCAGCCTGGAAATCAGCGGCCGCGCCGACCGTCAGGTGAAGATCCGTGGTTTCCGCGTGGAGCTGGACGAGATCCAGGCACAACTGGCGAGTCTTCCGGGCGTGGCCCAGGCGGCGGTGGAATGCCTGGCCAAGGGTGAATTGGGTCAGCAGCTGTTCGCCTTCCTGACCCTGGCACCGGGGCAATCGGTGACCGTGGCGCAACTGCACGGTCAGGCCCAGGATCGCCTGCCGGACTACATGCTGCCGGCACTGCGGGTCGTCGAAGCGCTGCCGCTGATGGGCAACGGCAAGCTCGATCGCAAGACCTTGCAGCAATGGGCCGACAAGGTGCTCGACAGCGTCGGCAGCGCCTTGCCGCGCACGCCGCTGGAAGCGCTGCTGGCCGAGGTCTGGGCGCAGGTGCTGGGGCTTGAGCGGGTCGGCATCGACGATGACTTCTTTGAGCTCGGCGGCCATTCGCTGGCGGCGGTGACGTTGGCCAGCCGCTTGCAGAGCGTGCTGTCGGCACCGGTGACGGTCAATGCGGTGTTCACCGCGCCGAGCGTTTCGGCATTCGCCGCGCTGGTGCAGGCCGAGCTCAAGCTCTCGCCGCTGGTGAAGTTGGCGACGCAGGATAACGTCGCGGCGCCGAACCTGTTCTGCTTCCACCCCTCCACCGGGCACGTGCAGGACTATCGCGCGCTGCGCTCACCGTTGCCGGCGTGGAATCTGTGGGGTTTGCAGGCGGCTTATCTGACCGACGACAGCACGACGCTGGGCGGCGATATCGAGAGTCTGGCTGCGCTGTATGTCGAACATTTGCGCGAGCAGCAGGCACAAGGTCCCTATCACCTTTTGGGCTTCTCCCTCGGTGGATTGCTGGCGATTGCCGCCGCCGCGCATCTGGAGCGCGCTGGCGAACAGGTGGCCTTCCTCGGGATTGTCGATTCGCAGTACCAGCACCAGGTGCCGGAAGACAGCGTCGAGGCGCTGCTGGCCGAGGCCGTGCCGGCCCTGACCGCGGACAGCCAGACGCTGATGCGTCAGCTGCCGCCAGCGGTTATCGCTGAGTTGACCGCGCAACTGCAAGCCCTGGCACCGGCCGCTCGCCTGCCGGAGCTGGTGCAGTGGGCGCGTCAGCAAGGCCTGCAACTGGATGGCGACAGCTGGGAGCACCTGCAAACGCGGCTGCGTTATCAGCAGCACACCCAGCATCTGCTGGCGACCTTCCAGCCGCCACGTCTAAGCTGTGACGTGCATCTGTGGTGGGCCAGCGATACCCTGGCCGACAGCGCCTTCGTCGACCCGTACTGGGAACGTCTGAGCAGCGGTCGATTGACCCGCGAAGTGATCCAGGCACAACACTTGACCATCCTTGAGCAACCTGCCCTGCATCAGCAGCTGGGTGCGCAGCTCGAGGCTTTCACCCCACGCGGAGCGGTTTGAAATGGATTTGTTGATTCTCATGGCCAAACGTTCATGGCGCGCGCTGCTGATCGCGACCCTGACCGGCCTGGTCTGTGGTTTGGCGGCGGCGGGCCTGATCGCCTCCATCAATCACAGCCTTGAAGTGTTCGACCAGTTGCGTCCGTCCGATGGCTGGTACTTCGCCGGGCTCGTGCTGCTGGTCGCGGTGTCGCGGGTGATTGCCGATGTCAGCCTGCTGCGCCTGGGCCAGGGCGCGGTGCACGACATGCGCCTGCACCTGAGCGCCAAGCTGATCGACACGCCGTACGCGCAGTTGCAGCGCCTGGGCAAGCATCGCCTGTTGGCGATGCTGACCGACGACACCCAGACCATCAGCCAGGCGGTGGAGCTGGTGCCGATTTTGCTGGTCAACGCCGGGATCATCGCGGCCTGCCTGGGGTATCTGGGCTGGCTGAGCTTTCCCCTGCTGGTGCTGACGCTGACGCTGATCGTGCTGGGCAGCCTCAGTTTCAACTGGCCGCAACGTCGGGCACTGACGTCGATCTCCAAGGCCCGTGAGTTGAAGGATCAGCTGTTCGATCAGTACCGCCTGCTCACCGACGGCAGCAAGGAACTGCAACTGAACCATCCGCGCCGCCAGCATTTCTTCAGCCACCTGCTGTTGCCGGTGAGCAAGCAGTATCGCCAGGATTTCGTGCGGGGCATGAGCATCTATGCCGTGGTGCTGAACTGGGGCAATGCGGTGTTCTACATGCTGATCGGCGTGGTGCTGTTCGTGGCGCCGCAGTTCATCGAGCTGAGCACCAGTCTGGTGACAGGTTTCATCCTCGCCATTCTTTACATGATCACACCGCTGTCGGAGCTGATGCACGCCCTGCCCACCCTCGGTCGGGCCAGTGTTGCGCTGAACAAGATCCGGGCGCTGGAAGGCGAAATGGAGAGTGCCAGCGAGGTCGTCGAGTCGATTCCGCCGACCCAGGTGCGCAGTCTGGTCTGCCGCCAGGTCGCCCACACCTACTACCGCGAGCGCGAGGACGGGCATTTCACCTTCGGGCCGATCGACCTGACGCTCAATGCCGGGGAAACGGTGTTCATCACCGGCGGCAACGGCAGCGGCAAGACCACCCTGGCCATGTTGCTGACCGGGCTTTACCGTCCGGAGAATGGGGACATCGTGCTGGATGAGCAGGTGTCGTCAGCCAATGACAATCATCATTACCGCCAGCACTTCTCGGCGATCTTTACCGATTTCTGTCTGTTCGAAAATCTGCTGCATGGCGACGATCCGCAGCGCATACAGCAGGCTCAGGAGTACCTGGT
Source organism: Pseudomonas sp. SDO55104_S430 (assembly GCF_054070595.1). Lineage (NCBI taxonomy): Bacteria > Pseudomonadati > Pseudomonadota > Gammaproteobacteria > Pseudomonadales > Pseudomonadaceae > Pseudomonas > Pseudomonas sp. SDO55104_S430. The sequence goes on from NZ_JBSVXG010000004.1 coordinate 84,364, forward strand.
GAATCTGCAGCTGGACCACAAGGTGCAGATCGAGAACGGACAGCTGACCACCCTGGCCCTGTCCACCGGCCAACGCAAACGCCTGGCCCTGCTCAGCGCCTGGCTGGACGATCGTCCGTGCTACCTGTTCGATGAATGGGCGGCAGACCAGGACCCGGTGTTCAAGCACTTCTTCTACCACCGCATCCTCACCGACCTGCGCGAGCGCGGGAAGCTGGTGATCGTGATTTCACATGATGATGCGTATTTTGGTCTTGCCGATCGGTTGATTCGGGTGGAGAACGGGACGTTGAGCGAGATCACCCCTCAGTCGGATGTGGATTCACCGACCATGGCCAAGGTCTACCCATAACGACATTCGGGCACAACACAAAACCCCTGTGGGAGCGGGCTTGCCCGCGAATGCGTCAGTTCAGTCGACTGCAATGGCGACTGACACACCGCCTTCGCGAGCAAGCCCGCTCCCACAGGTTCCATGCCTGCCACAAATCCTTCAAACAACCCAAAACCCTGTAGGAGCGAGGCTTGCCCGCGAAG
>NZ_JBSVXG010000005.1:0-82113 GCF_054070595.1 Pseudomonas sp. SDO55104_S430
GTTACTACTGGATCACCGGGCGTGTGGACGACGTGCTGAACGTGTCCGGCCACCGCATGGGTACTGCCGAGATTGAATCGGCGATGGTCGCTCACCCGAAAGTCGCCGAGGCGGCGGTGGTGGGTGTGCCGCACGACATCAAGGGGCAGGGCATTTATGTCTATGTCACGTTGATTGAAGGTGAAGAGCCGAGCGAGCAGCTGCGCCTGGAACTGAAGAACTGGGTGCGCAAGGAGATCGGGCCGATTGCTTCGCCGGATGTGATCCAGTGGGCACCGGGGCTGCCGAAGACCCGTTCGGGCAAGATCATGCGCCGGATTCTGCGCAAGATTGCGACGGCGGAGTATGAGGGGTTGGGGGATATTTCGACCCTGGCGGATCCGGGTGTGGTGCAGCATTTGATTGATATTCGAAGAATCATGAGCGCTTAAAAATCGTACTCGAGCAAGAGGTTGTTCGCACTAAAAGCTTCTACCCTGCTCGGTAAACAAACAATTGAAAATCTGCATGTTGCAAACCTTCTGAAGGCTTGCATTATTCCTACAGAATGGTTAGGCCTGGAAGAGCCCCAAAGACATGTGCAATATCCGTGACTGAGGTTATCGAATATTGCAACTGACATCATTTAACGCCACCCCGTTCAATGCCTGAAGCACACGACGAACTTGGCCGTAACCGATCCCGGTGGTGTGGACCATGATTGGCTCTCACCACCGAAGACTGTGTTTGGTCTTGACATCCGGTACACTTTCACTCTTTGCATTTAAACGCCGATCTGGCATGTTTGCAGTGCAATTTTATGGGAATGACCTACTGGTAGTGTGACTAAGCCTGCGGCCTACGCGGGTCACTCACACAGCTATCGTCTTGCTACGTTCACCTGTACCTGTAGCGAAGTTTTAGCGGCATGTCATTTCTTTTCCATCGAACCCGACCGACTCCTTTTGGCCGTTCTCTGCCAGTCGTCACTACGGCGTGTTCTGGTCAAGTCGAATGCAAACGGTTGGTCAGCACGAATGCAATTGACTGGTCAGCGGTAATGCAAATGGGTGGTCAAATGGAGTGCAATTCCACACAATTCATTGGAAGTGGTTTAAGGCAGCGGCATGAGGCTGGTATTCGCGACAAAAGACTTAGCATTAGCAGGTCGATCCTTCGAAGGTTTTCCGTTACTGATTGGGTCAGAGGGATGGCCAGTCGAGCCTGCTCAGTCCTTCCTTTGGCACACGCTCATCGAATCAGGTGAGGCCCTAAGTGATTTGACTTGGGAAGCCTATGGACGGCGTCTGTACGATTACTTTGCTTTCCTGCAAGCCAATGGGCTTGCCTGGGATGAGGAAGTCCCAGCCCACGGTCTGAGCGTTTTGTCGAGGTATAGGGATTGGTCGAGTGGAGAATTATCACTCAATCCTGGCACGGTGAATAATCGCTTGGCCCTCATCGTGAAGTTCTATCGCTGGGCTAAGCAACGCAACCTGATATCCGAGCTGCCGTTCGGTGAAAAGAGAGTAAGGGCTGCTCCCCATTCGGGTCTTCTGAGCCATGTCGCGCAACCAGGAGCTGAGCGCACAAAGGTTTCGGTGATGGTTCGTGACCGCAAGCGTCTGACAAAATTCTTGACAAAGGATCAAGTCAATGAGTGCCTTGCACTGGATACCGATCCAAGCCACCAAATACTGTTCCACCTCATGGTGCGTACCGGCCTTCGTTCTTGCGAGGCTAGGTCTTTTCCTCTGAAATATGTTTTCAATCCAAATTTTGTAAAAGGTCTACGCAAAGGGCAAATGATCAGCATTGCTCTTGATCCTGCAGACATGCGCATTAAATACGACCGGCCTAGAACTATCGATGTTCCTTGGTCACTGATGGAAAGCATGTGGTCTTACTCACTCCACCAAAGAGAGCTGCGTAATTCTCGTGGTGATGGAAATGTTAGTGCGTTACTACTGACCAATGAAGGTAGGCAGTATTCAAAAGATGCCGTTGTGGATGTTATGAAATCATATGAGCGAAAGTGTGGCTTCTATGTTCGGGCCCATATGTTACGTCATACCTATGGCACGTATACGTTACTGGCGCTTCGTAAAAGTAAACATTTTGATGGTGAGCCATTGTTGTACGTCAGGGACAGGTTAGGTCATTCAGATGTCCAGACTACGATGATCTATCTTCATCTTATTAATCAGCTTGAAGCTCAGTCTGTCCTAGCGCATGAGGATGAGATTGACATGATGTTCATGGCTAATTCCGTTAAAAACGCCTAAGGTAATAACATTGGCCCGACAGAAGAATTATAAAGCAGCATTGCCATCGGTCACGAAAGGTTTCGAGTCTGTTGAAGACAGCATTAAAATTGAATTGCCGAGGAATCCAAGAGGCTATCGACAGATCGATCATTCTCAATATTTAGGCTTAGGCTTCGATGCGTGGGCAATTCAAAGTATTAATGTGATCAGGGTATTGCTGCAAGGGGGCAATTTTTCCGCTTCCACCTTGATTGGCTATTCCGCAAAAGGATTAAGATTTTTTCTTGATTTTTTGAGCTGTGGAGCAATAAAGCTACCACCCAGAACACCAAGCAATCTAACTAGGCGCGACATGGAGTGCTTTATCTCTTGGCTGAAACTAAAGTATCCTAGCCGCTCAACTGCAAAGAATTATTATACTACCTTCAAATCATTGGTCATTGCGCTGGCTGATTATGGCTTCATTGAATCCGATACAAATAAGCTTTTGCCGCCCAATCCATTTCCAAACAACTCGCAAAGCACGAAGGATGCCGATCCGCTTTCTATGGGAGAAATGCAGAGGTTGCTGGTGGCGTTGAAGTCTGACATTGTTGCTATCCACAAAGGCACATTTACAGGCAACGGAGCGGAGGCAATGTCGGTGATGTTGCTGATCACAGCGGCAAGATCCGGTATTAACACGACGCCACTTTTAGAGATGACTAGGGACGCTCTAAAGCCTCATCCGTTTGTGCCAAATCTAAGATTGATAAATACAATAAAGCGTAGAGGCAAAGGCGCTCAGAGCAAAACAATACGGCAAACTAATCTAATGGACGAGTTCAACGCTATTCCGCTAGATGGTGTTGCAGTCCTCAATAAGGCGCTAGATCTCAGTGAGCCGCTTGTCCCCCTTGCATCCGAAGAAATCCGTTCACATGTATGGTTGTACCGTTCAGGGCAAAGAGGTGGTGAGAACAAAATAGTGTGCCTTAAACCTAGCGCTTTATATGTTTCAACGAAAAGCATCTGTGAACGTCATGATCTCCAGGACGATCAGGGTAACCGTCTCCATGTAACTCTTAGTCAACTGCGAAAGACTATGGAGAGCCGTTTGTGGAAGTTGAGCGGAGGTGACATCCTGGAGGTTTCTTCCGTCATGGGTCATAGTCCCAGTGTCGCAGATAACCATTATCTGAAGATCAACGATGAAATCAAGGTCGAAGGTGCGACATTTATTGGGGAGGCCTTTCCAGACAAACTTCGTGGTATCAATGTCACTCCAACCCCACCAGGCGGCTGCAAGGATAGTCTCTACGGTAACCGGGCGCCCAAAGATGGCGTTAATCACTGCTCTGAGTTCATTCACTGTTTAGGTTGCCCTAGCTATGCGATTGTAGGGGCGGTGGAGGATTTATTTCGTTTATTCAGCTATCAACAATTTTTATATGCGGAAATTGAATACTTCCTTACTGATGAATGGGACGAATGGCGTAAGCGTCAGCTTGACTATATTCGACTGATAAATGAGTTCACCTCGCAAAAATTTGATGCCGCGTTGGTAAATGAAGCCAAGGCCAAAGCGGAATCTGCTCCGCACCTATTCTGGGCAAAAAAAATTGAGTTCATGAAAGATAAACGGAGCGGGTTGATTTGAATATCAGAAGCACTAATGTAGCATTGAAAGCATATGACGTCCTTATTGCTCAGCCGGTTACGTCTAACGGACTGAGCCAAGAAGAGCGCGATGCCATTGTGATCAGTGCGATTATAAATGAGAAGGGTGAGACGTTAGTTCTTAGCCGCTTTAGTGATGCGCAGTGGGATTTGCGTCCTTTTTTTGATCAGGCAAATGTCTCAAAGTCTAATAAAATTATCAATTGGGACATGAGGATGCCTCGGGCGCTCATAGATGACTGCAAAGCAGTTGCTTACGCGTGGTTCAAAAGAGGTCTTCCCCGCTCCAGGCCGCCAATAGCGCGCGGCATTACTACTTTCGCTGTGGGAAGTGTTATACCATTCGTTCGGTGGCTCAATGGTCTCGGTATTTCAAAATTTTCGGATGTCCATCCTCTTCATATTAGTAACTACATTCACCATTGCAAAGAGGAATTGAAGCTAAGGCCGCTTCCTCTGTATGGACGCTTACGAGTTATTGATTTTCTCTGGGTTTTTTCTGCCGATACGATATTTCCCCTTCAGCGTTATCCATGGGGAGACGCCTCGCTATGGCGGCTTTGTGGAATTGGCAAAATTAAAGGTGCTGACGCTGTCGGTAAGAATGCAGGGCGGACAGGTATAATACCGCACGACGAACAATCCAAGATTTTTAATTACTGTGAAGAGGTCGTTCGGCAGGCCAGAGATGAATTGGCTGTGAGCGGTATTGGCTACCATCCCAACGATGACCGAATGTCCATTCGTGTCCGGGATGCTGTGTTGTACCTAGTCTCAATCACTAGCGGTATGCGTAATGACGAAGCCATAGGCATTGAAGTTGGTGCATGGCGCAGAGAATTCAAAAATGGGGTTTTATTTTGCTGGGTATCTACCATCGAGCATAAGACGGGAAAGGGGCGCGTAGAATACCTTGTACCTGAATTGGCTTTGGACGCATTGGAGCTATTAGCCAAATATTCGGTTACTATCAGAAGTGAATTGGAGCAAGAGATTAGGGCGCTCGAAAAAACGACTTACCCCAGTAACCAAACTGAACATCTTCTAAGGATGGAGAAAGCCCGAAAGGACTCAAAGAAACTATTTTTGGGGCGGCACGCCAATAGAGGAAAATTCAAAGAGAGACATGTCGAGGCACTCAGTGGTCAGGGCTCTAACGGTGCATTTGCAAGAATCGCAAAAGCTGCTGGAAGCGACTGGCAACTGAGAACACATCAGTGCAGACGAACATATGCAAGGTGTTTTGTAGAGTCTCGAATGGGGCGTACTTCACTTATCTGGCTTAAATGGCAGTTCAAACACAGCAGTATGAGCATGACCCAGCTTTATGCTTCCAATCCGCAACAAGATCTGACCCTTTTCGATGAGTTTTTTCAGCAGATGACGGAGTTTAAAATTGACCTAATTGAGTCGTGGCTCGATGACCAGCCATTGGCCGGCGGGGCGGGCGAAAAGATTGTGGAGTTGAGGGCCATTCCGATTAAGGATAGGGAAGCTTTGCTTGCCCAGACCGCGCCTCATGCCAATATTCGTGCGACAGGACATGGTTGGTGCATCGCTACGGAGCGGGGTTGCGGAGGTGCTGGCCTGTATGAAGCTACACGGTGTCCGGGTTGCAAAAATTCGGTGATTGATGAGTTTTTCGCTGGCACCTGGCAGGCTATTTATAGCCAACAGCAGGAACTGATCAAAATCAAAGACGCTGGCCCTGCCGTAAGGCAACGGGCTGAGCGCGATTTGCAGGTTGCTCTTGATGTAATCACCAGTTTGGGTCTTTCTCCCATAAACGACGATTTAGGCGAGGCTGGCAATGGCTACTAAGTCCACCGAAAGCCAGGGCGCGGGTCGTTCTAGGTCGAAGACCCTTGATGCCCTTACTAAGGTCATTGATGGTCTTGTCGCACGGAACGAAAAGCTTTCCATTGCTTCGGTTGCCCGAGAAGCAGGAGTGACGCCTGGTCTCATTCATAACACTTACCCAGCGGTGGCGGAGAGAATTCGTACCCTCATGGGCAAGTCGGTGCGCGCCCAACGTGATTCGAAACACCATGCGTTAATGAATGAGAAAGAAAAAACCAGGGCACTCCGCGCAGAAAATGACCAATTGTTAGCCGACCTTGCTCGAATAGCGTCTGTGAACCAACGTCTGCTTTTCGAATTGGCCGAGCTTAAAGCTGCCACCAGCGGAAAGGTTGTTACGCTAACTCCTAAGGGTGCGATGTCGCCTCAGGATTCAGCTTGAAATGTCTAATTCAACGAAAAATATTAGTAGTAAAAAATATTTATAAATCAATAAGTTATCGATTGTTAACTGTTAGTATCATTCAGATACAACGATGGCTGCGTCATCGCCAGGTCCTACGATGCGAAACCGTTCGTGAAGATGGGCCAGCCTTATTTCCAGATCAAAGAGCATTTGCGCCGCCATGGTGTCGTGGCGTTCAGCAGCAACTACGCGTTGTACGGCGACATGAGCGAGCGTGTCATGACCATCATCGAGTCGATGGTGCCGGCGCTGGAGGTCTACAGCATCGACGAGGCGTTCGCCGATCTCACGGGAGTCCCTGGCGACCTGACCGTTTTCGGTCGCAAATTGCGGGCAACGATCTACAAGCGCACTGGCATTCCCGTCGGTGTCGGTATTGCCGGAACCAAAACCCTGGCCAAGCTTGCGAACCACACCGCCAAACGCCTGCTCGATAAAACGGGCGGGGTGGTCGATCTCTGCGATCCTTTCAAGCGCGACTGGACGCTGCGCAACACGGATGTGGGGGAGGTGTGGGGCGTCGGCAAGCGGATGAAAGCGCATTTGCAGGGCATGGGCATCAACACGGCCATGGATCTGGCGCAAGCCGATGCCTGGACGCTGCGCAGAAAATTCAGCGTGGTGATCGAAAAGACCGCGCGTGAACTGGCCGGCGTAGCGTGCCTTGAACTCGACGAGCCCGATCCGCCCAAGCAGGAGATTTGCTGCAGCCGAATGTTCGGCACACGTCTCACTGAAATCGCACCGATCAAGGAAGCGGTGGCCACCTACATGATGCGTGCCACGGAGAAACTGCGGGCACAGCAATCACTGTGCAAAAAGATTCGCGTGAGCATACGCACGGGCATGTTCAATCCGGAGGAAGCGAAATACGCCAACGGCGTGCTGGTTGAGCTGCCGTACCCGACCGATGACGTCCGGCTCATGACAAAAGCTGCCATGGAAGCGGTAAACCGGGTTTTCCGCCCGGGCTTCAAGTACAGCAAGGCTGAGGTGCTGCTGGTCAACCTGTGCCAGAAAGGCGAATACACCGATGACCTGTTCTCGATTTCGCAACCGGTTGCGACGGAGAAAGTCATGGGCGTTCTGGATTCCATCAATGAGCGCTGGGGCAGAGGGACGATGCGTCTGGCGAGTGTGCCGGGCGATCCCGACTGGGGGATGCGCCGGGAGATGATGAGCCAGAGTTTCACGACTCGGGTGGATCAGCTTTGGAGGGTTTACAGCCGTTGAGATTTCGATATGGACAGAAAGCCCGGTGTTTATCGCTCCGGGCTCCCTCTTGTTCCTGCCGATAGGTAGCGCCGCCGCTCACCGTCGCCCGGTACGCGTACTCACGTCCACCCACACCGCCAGCACCAGAATGCTGCCCTTGACGATCATCTGCCAATAGCTGTCGACGTCGAGCATGGACATGCCGTTGTCCAGGCTGGTGATGACCAGCGCGCCGAGGAGGGCGCCGTAGACGGTGCCGGAGCCGCCGCGCATGGAGGTGCCGCCGATGAAACAGGCGGCAATGGCGTCGAGTTCGCCCATGCTGCCGGCCGAAGGCGAACCGGCGGCCAGGCGCGCGGTATTGACGACGCCGGCGAGGGCGCACATCATGCCCATGATCCCGAAGATCCACAGTTTCACGGCCTGCACGTTGATACCGGACAGGCGCGTGGCTTCCATGTTGCTGCCCACGGCATAGATGCGCCTACCGAACACGGTCTGACTGGCAACGTAGCTGAACACGCCCAGCAGAATCAGCAGCAGCAGAACCGGCACGGGTATGCCGTCATAGCTGTTGAGCGTCTGGACGAAGCCGGCCAGCACGGCGCCGATCAACAACACACGTATCACGTCACGTGCCAGGGAATGCGCCGCCAGACCATGAAGAGCGCGATTGCGCCGTTGTTTCCAGGTCAGGAACACCGTCAGCGCGAACAACACGACGCCCAGGCCGGCGCCGATGGAGTGGGGCAAATAACCCTGACCGATGTATACCAGCGGCGGCGATACCGGAGCGATGGTCGTGCCGCCGGTGATCCCCAGCAAAATGCCGCGGAAAGCCAGCATCCCACCCAGGCCGACGATGAAGGAGGGTATGCGCAGATAAGCCGCCATGTAACCGTTGGCCAGGCCGATCAACAAGCCACACAGGACAACCAGGCTCAGGTTCGCAAGCAGTGGAACGTGGTAGATCACGTCGAGAATGGCCGCCAACCCGCCGAGCAGACCCAGCAATGAGCCGACTGACAAATCGATCTCGCCACTGATGATCACCAGCACCATGCCGCAGGCAAGGATGCCAGTGATGGACATCTGGCGCAGCAGATTGGAAAGGTTGCGCGGGGTCAGAAACCCGCCTTCGGTCTGCCAGCTGAAAAACAGCCAGATCAACACCACGGCAAACACCAGCGCGAGCATCTTGTAGCGGGTGAACAGTTGTTTAACCTGATTCATTTACGCGGATTTCCGATCATTATTGTTATGGCTGCCAGGCTGGCTGAGGGCGGCGGCGAGCACCTGCTCCTGCGTGAGCTCATGGTTGACGAAATCGCCCTGCAACTTGCCTTCGCCGATCACCAGCACGCGATCGGAGACGCCGAGCACCTCGGCCAGCTCCGACGACACCATGATGATCGACACGCCTGAAGCGGCCAGCGCGCCCATCAACTTGTAGATTTCGTACTTGGCGCCGACATCCACACCCCGGGTGGGCTCATCGAGTATCAGCACCCGGGGTTGAGCCAGAAGCATCTTCGCCAAAACGGCTTTCTGTTGATTGCCGCCCGACAGACTGGTGATCGGCAGGAAAGGGCTCGCGGTCTTGAGGTGCAGCCGCGAGATCTCCCGATCGATGCTGCCCAGCTCGGCTTCGGCGTCGATGCGGGTCAGTTTCGAATAGCTGTCCAGCACGGCCAGGGTAATGTTCTGGCCGACACCCAGGTCCGGAATGATGCCTTGGCGCTTGCGGTCTTCTGGCACCAGGCAAACACCTGCACGAATGGCTTTGAGGGGCGTGCGGGTGTCGATGCGTTGACCTTCCAGCCAGACTTCGCCCTCATGGCGACCGGGATAGGCGCCGAACAGCGCGGTCACCAGCTCCGTGCGGCCGGCGCCGACCAGCCCGGCGATGCCGAGGATCTCGCCACGCTTGAGGGCGAACGAAACATCATCGACGCGTTTGCGCCTGGGATTGTCGACGTCGTAACAGGTGATGTGACGGGCCTCGAAGATCACTTCGCCAATGTCGTGGGGCTGCGTCGGGTAGAGGTTGCTCATTTCCCGGCCGACCATCTGGGTGATGATCTGTGCGATGTCCATGTCGGCCATGGCCGTGGTAGCGATGTGTTTGCCGTCACGGATCACGGAAATGGTGTCGCATACCGCGGCCACTTCATCGAGCTTGTGGGAGATGTAGACACAGGCAACGCCCTTGGCCTTGAGGTCGCGGATGATGTCCAGCAACACCTCGATTTCCGAACGGCTCAAGGCCGAGGAAGGCTCGTCGAGGATCAGCAGGCGCGCTTTCTTGTTCAGGGCCTTGGCGATTTCCACCAGTTGCTGATAACCGCCGCCGTACTGCGAAACCGGCAGCGATACATTCATGTCGGGGACTTTCAGTTCGCGCATCAGAGCTTCGGCGCGGTGGGTCATCGCCGGGTAATTCATCCGTCCGCCGGGCAGGGTCAGTTCATGGCCCATGAAGATGTTTTCGGCCACCGACAAGTCCGGAACCAGCGCGAGCTCCTGGTGAATGATGACGATGCCGGCGGCTTCCGTTTCGCTGATCGATTGTGCCGTGAGCGGTTGTCCGTCCCAGAGGATTTCACCGTCCCAGGTGCCGTGCGGGTAGACCGCCGAGAGGACTTTCATCAGCGTGGACTTACCGGCGCCGTTCTCGCCGCACAGTCCCACGCATTCACCTGGTTTGACCTTGAGATCGATGCCGTTGAGTGCTTTGACACCGCCGAAGGTTTTGACGATTGCGTTCATTTGCAGCAGATAGTCGGGCATGGAGAGGGCTCAAAATCGCAAAGACACTGGACTTTGTGGGAGCGGGCTTGCTCGCGAATGAGATGATTCAGTCTACGAAGGCGTATTTGAACTGACGCCTTCGCGAGCAAGCCCGCTCCCACAGGGGTGCATAACCAGGGATCCAGGGTCCGATCACTTACCGGCTATTTGCGCCTTGGTGTAGAAGCCGTCCTGTTCGAGCAGGTCGATGTTGTCCTTGGTCAACGCCGTGGGCGTGAGCAGGATGGTGTCGACTTTTTTGCTGCCGTTGTCGTACTGCGAGCTGTAGGCGGGTTTTTCGTTGCGCGCCAGTTGCACCGAGAGCTTGGCGGCCTCGGAGGCAATGAGTTTCAGCGGCTTGTAGACGGTCATGGTCTGGGTGCCGGCGATCACTCGCTTGATCGCGGCGAGGTCGGCGTCCTGACCCGAAATCGGCACCTTGCCGGCCAGTTGCTGAGCGGCCAGTGCCTGGATCGCGCCACCGGCGGTTGCGTCGTTGGAGGCGACGATGCCGTCGATTTTGTTGTCGTTGCGGGTCAGGGCGTTTTCAACAATGCTCAGCGCTTCGGTCGGGTTCCATTCCTTGACCCATTGTTGGCCGACGATTTTGATATCGCCCTTGTCGATGGCCGGCTGCAGCACTTTCATCTGGCCTTCGCGCAGGATCTTCGCGTTGTTGTCGGTGGGTGCACCGCCCAGCAAAAAGTAATTGCCCTTGGGCGCCGCTTGCATCACGCCGCCAGCCTGCATCTCGCCGACTTTTTCGTTGTCGAAGGAAATGTAGGCGTCGACGTCTGCGTTGAGGATCAGCCGATCATAGGACACGACCTTGATCCCCGCTTTCTTCGCTTCGGCCACCGCGTTGGTCAGCACCGTGGCGTTGAACGGCACGATGACGATGACATCGACGCCCCGGGAAATGAGGTTTTCGATCTGCGAAATCTGTTTCTGTTCGTTGGCATCCGCCGATTGCACGAACACCTTGGCATCCATTTTTTCCGCCGCCGCGACAAAGTAATCACGGTCGCGTGACCAGCGTTCCAGGCGCAGGTCATCGATGGAAAAGCCGATTTTCGGGTGGGTTGCGTCAGCCATCACCGGCAATGACAGCAGGGCCAGGGCAGAGGCCAGTAGCGTACGTTTCAGGTTCTTCATTGTGGGGCGTCCTTTTATTGTTGTTTGAAGAAACGGCCTGACGATGAGTATCGGGCTGGGTAAAACTGTAGAGAAACCGCAGGCGCCGCAAGCACTGTTTTGTCGTAGAAATGTCACAGCGCTCGCCGGCTGCGTGGGTCATCAGCGATAGATGAACCGATTGACGATGTTCTCGAGCATTTCCTGCCGGCCGCTGACGGCCTGCGGGTTCAGTTCGTTGACGAAGGCGTGCTCGGCCAGTGACTCAAGGGTGAAGTCACCCGACAACATCGCCTGGCCTAACGGCTGCTGCCATCCGGCGTAACGTTGATCCTTGAACTTCTGCAACGGGTCGCTCTGCAGCAAGGCGGCTGCGCGTTCCAGGGACTGGGCGAGCACGTCCATGGCACCGACGTGGCCATGGAACAGGTCGATCTGATCCAGGCTCTGGCGGCGAACCTTGGAATCGAAGTTGAATCCGCCATTGCTGAACCCGCCGGCCTTGAGAATTTCATAGATGGCCAGGGTCATTTCTTCGACGCTGTTGGGGAATTGATCGGTGTCCCAACCGTTTTGCGGATCGCCGCGGTTGGCGTCGATGCTGCCGAAAATGCCCAGCGAAGCCGCCGTCGCGATCTCGTGATGAAAACTGTGGCCGGCGAGGGTGGCGTGGTTGGCTTCGATGTTGACCTTGATTTCGTGTTCCAGCCCGAATTGCTGGAGAAAACCGAACACAGTGGCGCTGTCGTAATCGTACTGGTGCTTGGTCGGCTCCTGCGGTTTGGGTTCGATCAGCAGATCGCCCGTGAAACCGATCTTGTGCTTGTGTTCGACCACCATGCGCATGAAGCGGCCCAGTTGCTCGCGTTCGCGCTTCAAGTCCGTGTTGAGCAAGGTTTCGTAGCCTTCGCGACCGCCCCACAACACGTAGTTGGAGCCTTTGAGGCGATGGGTCGCGTTCATGGCGCTGAACACCTGGGCTGCGGCGCAGGCGAACACTTCGGGATCCGGGTTGCTCGCGGCACCCGCCGCAAATCGCGGATTGCTGAAGCAGTTGGCGGTGCCCCACAGCAGCTTGAGGCCGCTTTGTTCCTGATGTCGCTCCAGGTGATCAACCATCTGCGCGAAGTTATTGCGATATTCCTTCAGCGAGTTGCCTTCGGGGGCGACGTCCGTGTCGTGAAAGCAGTAGTAATCGATACCCAGTTTGGAGAAGAACTCGAACGCGGCTGCCGCCTTGCCGATGGCGAGTTCCATCGGGTCGCCGGCGTGATGCCACGGGCGCTTGAACGTACCGGCACCGAACACATCGGAACCTGGCCAGACGAAGGTGTGCCAGTAGCAGGCGGCCATGCGCAGATGTTCGCGCATCGGTTTGCCGAGGATGATTTTGTCGGCATCGTAATGACGGAAGGCAAGGGGAGAATCGCTGTTCGGACCTTCGTAGCGGATCGGATCGACTTCGGGAAAGTACTGCATTGACCATGTCCTTGTTGTTCTTAGCGGTGTCCCGATACTAGCAACGGCTCCCTGCCTGCTGATTATGAAAAACACCAACACAGAGTGCGATTTTGCGTATTGAGCTTCGTCGCCCGCGGGCCTAGTCTGTGCACATCGCCTCTGTGGAAGAGGCCCTGAACCTGCGTAGAAGAATGAAAACAGTACCGCCCGTTCACCGCATTGCCCTGTTGTTCAACGGCAGCAAGATCTACGACCGCGGCATCATCAGCGGCATCGGCAACTACCTGAGCAGCACGCGCGCGTCCTGGGATCTGTTCCTGGAGGAGGACTTTCTGTGTCGCTTGAAAGGCATCGAGCGCTGGCAGGGTGACGGGATCATTGCCGACTTCGATGATCCATTGATTGGCGAGGCGCTGGCTGACATCAAGTTGCCGGTGGTAGCGGTAGGCGGGTCATATGAGGAAAAGGGGGCCTATCCGAAAACGATTCCCTACGTCGCTACCGATAACAACGCACTGATTACCCTTGCTTACAGGCACCTGATCGAAGCGGGGTTGCAGCGTTTTGCCTGCTTCAGCCTGCCTGAAGCACAGGCCAATCGTTGGGCACAGGAGCGGGAGAAAGCTTTTCGCAGACTGATGCAGCGCGACGGCCTGCACGCCGAAATCTATCGCGGCATGGGCACTAGCGCACCGCTCTGGGACAGCGCCGTCGAACAGTTGATCGCCTGGTTGCAAAGCTTGCCCAAGCCCATCGGAATCATCGCGGTCAGTGACGCCCGCGCTCGACAGTTGCTGCAAGCCTGCCTGACCGCCGGCATTGCCGTACCGGAACAGGTGGCACTGATTGGCATCGACAACGACCCGCTGACCCGCAGCCTGACCCGCGTACCCTTGAGTTCGGTCATCCAGGGCACTGAAACCATGGGCCGAACCGCCGCCCAATTACTCCACCAGATGCTCCACGGCATGCCGTCCACCGGCACGCAAATCCTGATTCCGCCTGACGCCGTCAACGTGCAGGTGTCCAGCTTGCACCAGCCATTGGGCAACCCCCATGTCATGCAGGCGCTGCTGTTCATCCGCCAATACGCCTGCCAGGGCATCAAGACGGCGCAGGTCGCGGCCTATGTCGGCATATCGCGCTCGTCACTGGAATCGCATTTCCGCACCGAGCGCGGCTGCAGCGTGCACGACGAGATCCTGCGCTTCAAACTGGCGGCGGCTACCAGTGGCCTGAAGAATAGCGATACGGCGATTGCCGACGTTGCGAGAGCGTGTGGGTTTAAATCTGCGCAGTATCTGCACACGGTGTTTCGGCGGGAGTTCGGGTGTACGCCTCGGGAGTATCAGCAAGGGGGGCGATAGGATTGGCAAAGCATGGTGAGGCTCGAAAGCGAGTCCCACGAGCCCCTGCGGTCGGGCTGACGCTTGAACTACATCAAGCCGATTGTCGACTCGCTCAAGGATGTGCTCTCCCACCCTGGCGCGTAAACGACCGAAGCAGGTGCTGGCGATTTCATGGGCACGCGGGCGTTGGGCTTGCGATTTCCCTCCTTGAAAAAAGAAAAAGCCCTGCAAGGTTCAATTTTGCAGGGCTGATCTGTTCGATCTTAAGGCCCAATCGGGCGATGACCACCAAATGTATTCATGCCAGTCTGCGGCCAAGAGTACGATCGGAACCATCGGCGGCGACTTGCATGCCTGGGGTTCGGTCGGAGCCATCGGCGGCGACTTGCATGCCTGGGGTTCGGTCGGAGCCATCGGCGGCAACCTGCATACCCGGGGTGCGATCGGAGCCGTCTGCAGCAATGGTGTGCTGTTGTTCAGAAACCTGGGTGAAGAAGCGATCTTCCTGATTGCTCGGTACTGCGAATGCGGTAGCGCTCAGAGCAAAAGTGGCAACGGCGATCAGTTGGCTAATAGTTTTCATGGCGGTGACTCCGGTCGTAATCAAGGGTTTAGGGCCGGGTCATTCAGATCATCGTCAATCTGCTTAACCCGTGCAGTTGTGTTTCTGCATGGGTTCAGATTAGGGCCGAGGCTTGCGCCGAAGTTAGTCGATTCCTGTTCTCGATTTGCTCAATTCTGTTTGCTTGCACAAAACCGTTATCCAGCGTTTGCACGCAGGCGGGCCATGTCTTTGCTCGGCGAAGCGCCGAATAGACGGCTGTATTCTCGGCTGAATTGAGAAAGACTTTCATAGCCCATCTTGTAGCCGATTGATGAAACGTCACTTTTTTCCGAGAGCAGTAGCCGTCGTGCCTCCTGCAAACGTAATTGCTTCTGGTACTGCAGTGGGCTCATGGCCGTTACAGACTTGAAGCGATGATGGAGGGCTGATGCGCTGAGGTTGATCAACTGGGCCAGGTTGTCGATGCTCAACGGCTCGGCGTAATGATTGTTCAGCCACTCGATCGCGCGGTTGACGCGATGAGCTTGGGAGTCCGGGATGGCGATTTCGTGCAAACGCTGCCCCTGTTGCCCCTTCAACAACCGATAAAAAATTTCCTGTATGGCGAAGGGGGCGAGGGCGGATATGTCATCCGGAGTTTCGAGTAGCCTCAGCAAGCGCAGTACGGCATCCAGCAAGGATATGTCGGTGCGCTCCAGGAACAACCCTCGTTCGCCGTCTCGTGCGACAGGCACTCCGATCGGGCTGGCATCGGCGATCAAGCGACAAATCTGCGCCGGATCAATGTCGAGACGCATGCATAGATAGGGGCGCTCCGGACTGGCTTCAATTACTTTGCCGACGATGGGGAGCGTCACTGAGACCACTAGATAATTGAGCGGGTCGTAGATGTAGGTTTCGTTGGCCAGGCGGACTTCTTTGCGGCCATCGATGACCACGCACAATGCGGGCTTGAGTATTTGATGCAAGTCTTCAGTCGGAAGGTCGCTGCGGATCAGGTTTAAATTCTTGATCGCCGTGGGGTGGATACCAAAGTCGGGGGCGAATTTTTTTATCAGGGTCGCCAGTTCGGTGCGCCGTAGGTCGATGCCGTCCTGAGGCAGGACGTTAGCAACGGTAGAGGAAGACATGCGGTCACTCTCCCAAGCCCAATGATTGGATCGCAATAGTTAAGCTGATTGTGCGGCCACAGACCAGCGCGTCTGTGTCACACAATCTTGCAAAAAACAATTCGTCCCGGGAATGGAGTTACGTAGTGAGCAAACGTGCGGCTACCTGCGTTTGAACGTTCCCTGGGCCGTTGCGAGCAACTCCCCTTGGTCAGAGACCAATGTCCCCTGAACGAAATAGAGGCTACGGCCACTTAACCACGGCACAGGTGAAGGCAGGTGATCCACTGTTTTCGGCTTCTGCGAGGAACAGGCGCACATCCTAGGCAGAGCTGACTCTGGGCAACAAAGCACTTTTTCGACACACCGGCTTGAGAAAAAATCAAAGCGTATTCCGCTATACGCAAGGATTCTGGAGGCCCTCCCAATTTGATAAAAACTCAGGCGTGACGACCGTTTTAATCGATTGTCAGTGGCTTTGGACGATTTCTACGATCAGCTCCGCACACAGCGATCCGGTCAATGCACCGGGCACAACAAGAACAAGAGAGCACGTCATGAAATTGTCCCATCCGATCATCCCGGTCAACGCTTCGTCGTGGCCGGAATTCCCTGTATTCAACCGTATCCACCATTCAGTTCGGGTTTGGCCAGTGCTGATCTGCGGTGTTATGGCGGGTGTTTCGCAGAGCGCCAGTGCCGATTTTCTCAGCGACAGCAAGGCCAGTCTGGAAGCGCGCAATTATTATTTCAACCGCGATTTCAGGCAGTCCGGCGCGGCTCAAAACAAGGCGGAGGAGTGGGCTCAAGGCCTGTTATTGCGTTATGAGTCTGGCTACACCGAAGGGGTTATTGGAGTGGGGGTGGATGCCATCGGCCTGCTGGGCATCAAGCTGGACTCCAGCCCGGATCGTACGGGAACAGGTCTACTCAAATCCGATCGAGAGGCGCCGCATCGGGCAGAGGATGAATACGGTGAGGTGGGCGTGACAGGTAAGTTCAAAGTGTCAAAAAACACCCTGAAGGTTGGCACGTTGATGCCGAAGTTGCCGGTAGCGCTCTCCAACGACAGCCGCCTGCTGCCACAGACTTTTCGAGGTGGTTGGTTGAACAGCTCGCAGGTCAAGGATCTTTCTGTGGATCTGGGAAGACTCGATCGAATCAACCTGCGCAACTCGTCCGACAATGAGCCCATGGCGGTCTACAACGGCGTGTCTCGCAATATCCGATTGGGACGGCATTCAGACAGCGACAAGTTCGACTTTGGTGGCGCCACGTACAAATGGTTGCCGGATCTGAGTACCAGCTATTACTACGGTGGTCTGGAGGGTATCTACAAACAGCATTACCTGACTCTCAACCATGTGTGGAACGTCACGGCGGGGCAAACGTTAAAGTCCGATCTGCGCTGGGCGCGCAGTCTCGATGATGGAGGCAGTAACGTAGACAACCGCGCACTGCAGGCAATGTTTACTTACAGCCTGGGAGGACATGCATTCGGACTCGGTTATCAACGCATGGATGGTGATACGGGGTTCGCCAACATCAACGGTACCGACGCTTACCTGATTAACCTGGTGCAGATCAACGATTTCGGTAATCAAGAGGAAAGGTCATGGCAGGCCCGCTATGACTACAACTTCGCTGCGTTGGGTCTCCCGGGATTGACCTTCATGACACGCTACATCTCTGGCGACGATGTTGTGGTGCGGGGAAGGAGCGGGGCAGGTCAAGAGTGGGAGCGTGACAGCGAGTTGGGTTATGTGATCCAGAGCGGCCCACTGAAAAATCTCGGTCTGCGCTGGAAGAACGCCACCATGCGCAGCAACTTCACCAACGACATCGACGAGAATCGTCTGATCCTGACTTACACGCTGGCGTTGTGGTGATCGCTAAATCACGTTGAGCGCTTATGGGCAGTCGGCAAAGAGTTCGTCTAATGAACTCTGGACGTTCTTGCTGCCCGCATAAATCGCGTTTTCATATCACCAGGAACTCGTGCGATGCCGCCTTCGGGCGGCTTTTGTGAGTCAGAGACTTCTTTTCGGCCATTGAAAAGATGGATTGATTAAAACGAAACCCAGTCGTCCGTTTTATTCGCTTGTCGAGCATTCACCGCAGACTGATCTTTGCATTTCAATCTTTTGGCTAATGCGGCAATTGTCAGCAGACATTCGGAGCGAGGCTATGCGCCAGGATCAACTGGATGGTCTGGTGACCTTTGTACAGGTAGCGAGACAGCGCAGTTTCACCTGGGCTTCACAGCAGTTGGGCGTTTCGCCTTCGGCTGTCAGTCAAGTGGTGAGAAGCCTGGAACGCAGACTTGGTGTGGTGTTGTTCAAACGTACAACGCGAAGTGTCAATCTGACGGAAGCGGGCGCGCAGTTTCTCAGGCAGATAGAGCCTCTCGTCGAGGAGTTGGCAAAAGCGGCACAACACATTTCCGAGAACGCGTCTGTCCCCTCTGGCGAGCTGCGTTTGATCGCGACAACATCAGCCTATTTGGCTGTACTGCGGCCAGCATTGAGCAGCTTCCTCAAGCTCTATCCCGCGATCGATGTGGATGTGGTCTTACGTGAGTCGAAAGTTGATTTGGTGCTGGAGGGTTTTGATGCAGGGCTGGGTTTGGCAGCGCAGGTAGAGCGCGATCTTGTGGCAGTCAGCGTTGGATCTGAACTGCGAATGGGGGCATTTGCGTCTCCGGATTATCTCGCTCGTCGCATCGCGCCAAATCATCCAAGTGATCTTTATCAACACGACTGCATTGGTTATCGGCTCGGCGATCGTGGAGCGCTGGAGCGCTGGTCATTTGAGAATGGCCAAGAGTCTCATCATATAAGGGTGAAGAGTCGATTGGTTTACAACAGTCCTATCGCGCTGATGCAAGCGGCTGTTGATGGTCTTGGAATCGCCTATATGCCGGATGGGCACTTGAGTGCCCTGCTTCAAAAGGGACAACTAACCCGCTTGCTAAGTGATTGGAGTCCGACTGTTTCACCCTACATGCTCTATTTCCCGGATCGTCGCAGCATTTCCAATCGTCTTCGATTGCTCATTGATCATTTGCGCCACGCCGCAGTAGAGGCGTGAACGGATCGTCGTTGAGTGATGCTGCTGCGGATCCTGTCCAAGCCGTCAGTTTTAACTTTTCCTTCAAAGCTCATGCATGAAATCGCGCTAATTCCATGGCATACCCTGACTAATCTTGGGGAAAAGAAATTATCTGAGACCGTCATATGCGCAAACTTCACTATGCAGTAGCGGTGTTGGGGTTGTTCACCCTGGAAGGGGTCAAAGCTGATCAGGCTGCAACGCTCCAGATTTTGCAGCGCAATGCTTGCACCGCATGTCACCAGGCCACGGTCAAAACGGTAGGGCCGTCATGGCAAGACGTCGCCAATCGCTACCGGGACGGTAGTAAAACGGCTGCTGAACTTGGCGAGAGTGTGAAGAAGGGCAGCACGGGTCAATGGGGGCCTGTGCCGATGCCACCCCAAGCGCAACTCAACGATGCGGATCTTGCGACAGTTACCCAGTGGATACTCTCCAGTAATTAACCTGCCAAACGTGCATTTAATCGGCGGGAGGCTGAGTCCTTCTTCCCTGCATGTGACCAAAAACGTGTAAAGGCGAGGAGCAGACATGAGCCAGAGTCTCAATATCAATGGATCCATCTACGAGGTGGATGTCGAAGCCGACACGCCACTTTTATGGGTCTTGCGCGATGTCTTGGGAATGTACGGTACCAAGTTTGGCTGCGGCATGGCGCTCTGCGGTGCTTGTACGGTTCTCATGGACGGGACGGCCATACGTTCGTGTCTGATGCCCGTGAGCGCCTTGGCGACAGCGAAGATAACAACCATAGAGGGTGTGGGCGCGACCGATGTTGGCAAGCGTGTTCAAGAGGCGTGGCTGGCACATGAAGTGGTGCAGTGTGGTTACTGCCAGTCTGGACAAATCATGTCTGCCACGGCGCTACTGACGAGCAACGCGAAGCCCGACGATGCGGCCATCGATGGTGCAATGTCAGGCAACATCTGTCGCTGCGGCACCTACGTGAGGATACGGGAGGCAATCAAGATTGCTTCAGGTCAGGCGACGCCTTCCACTGCGGAGCAATCTTCATGAACACTCCCCATTGCGCTCCACCAAAAAACTCATTGGAGGAGTCTGAAGGTATCAGCAGACGGAGTTTCATCAAGGCGGGCGCCGCTATTGGTGGTGGCTTGTTGATCAGTTTTGCACTGCCAATTTCGATGCGTGGGGCGCAGGCGCAAGAGAGCGGGTTCAACCCGAATGCTTATATTCGTATTGATCGCGATGGACGCATTTTCCTGACTATTCAGCCGGTGGAAATGGGGCAGGGGACTTACACGTCCATGCCGGCATTGATCGCTGAAGAGCTGGAGGTCGGTCTAGATCAGGTCGTCATTGAACACGCTCCTGCCGATGACAAACGTTATGCCAATCCCATGCTTGGCTTCCAGGTAACTGGTGGCTCGACATCAGTGCCAGGTAACTGGAAACCGCTTCGAGAAGCCGGTGCCGTCGCCCGAGTCCTGCTGATCAGCGCCGCAGCCCAGCAATGGAAAGTGCCTGTAAACAGCTGTACCGCCGATAAGGGCGTGGTGTTGCACGCCGAAAGCGGTCGTCGCTTGGGCTACGGCGAATTGGTTGACGCTGCGGCCAAACTGCCCTTGCCGGAAAACATCCCTTTGAAGGATCCGAGCCAATTCAAGTTGATTGGAACGTCGGCCAAACGCACGGATTCGCCTTCCAAGGTCAATGGCACTGCAGTCTTCGGGATCGACGTACGTCCTGAAGGTTTAAAAGTGGCTGCCGTGATGCTGTGCCCTGTCGTTGGGGGAACATTGGAGTCTGTCGACCCGGCACCCGCCATGGCAGTTAAAGGTGTGCGGCAGGTATTACGTACTGACAACTCGGTTGCAGTGGTCGCCGACCATATGGGAGCTGCGCGCAAGGGGCTGGCGGCGCTACAAATCAAATGGAATGGCGGGGCCAACGCCACGGTCTCCAGCGAGTCGATGCTCAAAAACATCAGAGAGGCATCCCTTGGGCCGGGTCTTGAAGTGCGTAACGACGGTGACGTGACGGCGGCCATGGCTCAGGCCAGGAAGAAAGTCGAGGTGGTCTATCAAGTACCGTTTCTGGCCCACGCCTGCCTCGAACCCGTCAACTGTACGGTGCATGTGCGCAAGGACAGTTGTGATCTGTGGTTGGGCATCCAGGTGCCGGCACGCGCTAAAGCGGTTGCTGCAAAAATTACCGGACTTCCCGAAGATTCGATACAGGTGCATAACCATTTGATCGGCGGAGGTTTCGGCAGGCGTCTGGAGGTCGATTTCGTTGAAGATGCTGTGAAGCTCGCCCGTCAGGTCGATTATCCGTTGAAGGTGATTTGGTCACGGGAAGAAGACACTCGCCACAGTACCCTCAGACCGTTTCACTACAACCATCTCAGTGCCGCGCTGGATGACTCGGGCAAGCCTGTCGCTTGGACTCACAAAGTAACGGGTGGGTCGATCCTCGCCCGATGGGCACCGGCTGTATTCAAGAATGGAATAGACGGTGATGCGACTCGCGATGCATTCGGCCCCTACGCTTTTCCCAATGTGAACGTCCAATACGTTCGTCACGAACCGCCGACAGGCATCACTCCCGCGTTCTGGCGAGGGGTTGGGCATACTCAAAACGCGTTCATGGTTGAAGGTCTGCTTGATGAGCTCGCTCAACTGAACAACTCGAACCCGTTTGAGTATCGGTACCCTTTGCTGGAAAAACATCCCCGAGCCATCAAGGTACTGCAAATGCTCAGGGAAAAATCCGGTTGGGATACGCCACTGGCACCTGGGCATGGTCGCGGTCTGGCGCTGACTTCATGTTTTAGCACCTATGCAGCTCAAGTGGCGGAAGTCAGTGTCAGCGACAGTGGTGATGTGAAAGTGCACAAGGTGACCACGGTGGTTGATTGCGGTATTGCCATCAACCCGGACAGTGTCGTTGCGCAGGTACAAGGCGGAACAGTGTTCGGATTGAGCGCGGCGTTATTCGGCAATATAACGTTCAAGGATGGCAAGGTTGAGCAGGGAAACTTCGACACCTATCGGGTGTTGCGCATCAATGAGGTTCCACAAATCGACACATGGCGAGTGGATAGCAAAGAAGCGCCGGGTGGGCTTGGAGAGGTTTCGACGGTGACGATCGCTCCGGCCGTGGTCAATGCGATATTTGCCGCAACAGGAAAGCGACTCCGTACCCTGCCGATTGACCCGCAAGCGCTGCGTAAAGTCTGAGATCCAGAGAGAGTGACTGTCACCTGCGTGGTGGTGGTCACTCCACTACACGACTTCATTTCATCTTCGAGTCCCCTCCAGAAGCCGTACAGACAGGCGTTCGAAACCTCCTGAGTTTCTTTCTTTGATTTTTTCTCAAGGGAGAGGCTTTTTTATATCGTTTGTCCAGCTTGCATGGACTGTTGAACATGACCTCCATGGCGCCGCGATCGCGGCATCTGTTACTGGAGGTCGAACAATGAATACGTCCCTGTGGAGCAGCGAGGCCCCTGTGCGTCTGCTCGCATCCCAACATCGTGTATCGGGCGAGCTGGTCTTCCCGCCTGTTTCTGTCCATTCCCCACTGGCTGAGCAATACGACGCGGTCACCCTGGCCGATGAAGGTGCTCTGTACAGCTACACCATCATCCATCCGAGTCCGAAGAGCGGGTTGCAGCCGTTCGCCCTTGGCTATGTGGATTTGCCTGGCCCGGCTCGTTTGTTCGGCCGTGTGAATGGTCAACGGCGACCTGTGATTGGTGATGTCTGCCGGGTGTTGCCAGATGACACCTACGGCTATGTATTTGAACTGGTGGAGGATGGGCAATGACGAGCATGCACGTGATGGGCGGGGCGATGACCCGCTTCGGCAAGCACCCGGGTGTGAAGGCTCCGGAACTGGCGCAACAGGCGATCCTGGCGGCCGTGGCCGATGCCGGTGTTGAGCTCAAGGATATCCAGGCCATCTACTGTGCCAACGTCCTGGGTGGGATGATTCTTGGACAGGTCATCCTGCGTGACCTCGGTCTGGCGGGTATTCCGGTCTACAACATCGAAAACGCCTGCGCCAGTGGCGCCACTGCTGTTCACTTGGCTCGCCATGCCTTGTTGGCAGATCAGTACGACACTGTCCTGGTGTTCGGGATTGAGCAACTGACCCAACTGGGCGGTGGCACCATCCCGATGCAGCGCAATGATGAGAAAACCGACCTCTTCGCCCAGGCTGGCATGGTGCTGCCAGCGATCTACGCGATGCGCGGCACTCGTTTCCTGCACGAGCGCGATGCTCAGCCAGCCGATCTTGCGGCGATTGCCGTGAAGAACCGTTACCACGGCTCGCTGAACGAATTTGCCCAGCAGCAAACCACCGTGACCCTGGAAGAAGTGTTGGCTTCTCGCATGATTGCCGACCCTCTGACGCTGTTGCAGTGCTGCCCATCTCAAGTGGATGGCGCCGCAGCGCTGGTTCTGAGCAAACGTGCCGGCCCTCATGCCAAAGATGTGCGTGTTCTCGGCTCCACCGTAGTATCGGGCCTGGCTGAAGGAGCCCGCGATGACATTCTTGACGCAGAAATTACTGCACGTGCTGCGCGCCAAGCGTACGAACAGGCAGGGATCGATCCACGCGACATCGGTGTGGTTGAGTTGCACGACGCCTTTACCATCGCAGAGTTGATCTACTACGAAGCCCTTGGACTGGCTGCGCACGGCGAGGCGGTGTCCTTGCTGAAGTCCGGCGCTACCCAAATCGGTGGACGCGTGGCGGTCAACCCAAGCGGCGGCTTGCTCGCCAAAGGTCATCCATTGGGTGCCACGGGTGTGGCGCAAATGGTTGAGTTGATGTGGCAGTTGCAGGGCCGCGCCGGTAAGCGTCAATCCAACGCACCGCGCATCGGCGTCGCTCAGTGCACAGGCGGCGGCATCGCAGGTGTTGATCACGCGGCGTCGTCCGTTCACGTACTGGGGGTGTGACATGTCTGCACAACGTTTTCAAAGCGGTCAGGTTGCGGCGGTCACCGGCGCAGCGCGTGGTATCGGCTTGCGCATCGCACAACGTCTGGCAGAGGCCGGCGTCATCACCTATTTGCTGGATCGTGACGAGCTAGTGCTCAACGAGGCTGTTGAACGCCTGACCGCAGATGGTTTGCCCGTCCATGGTATTGCGCTGGATCTGACTGAAGCCTCGGCGGTTGAACGAGCTTTCGCCGAAATCGGCGAGGCTTATGGAGCCCTGGATTTTCTGGTGAACAACGCCGGTGTGGTGCGCGACAAACGCTTCCTGAAAATGACCGAGGAAGACTGGGATCTGGTGGTGAACACCAACCTGCGTGCGCAGTTTCTCTGCTGCAAGGCCGCATTGCCACTGATGCTGGAGCGTAACTTCGGGCGCATCGTCAACCTGTCGTCTCGCGCCTGGCTGGGTGGTTTTGGTCAGGCGAACTACTCGGCTGCCAAAGGTGGTGTGGTCAGTCTGACCCGCAGCCTGGCCATCGAGTTTGCCGCCAAAGGCATCACGGTCAACACGATTGCTCCTGGGATCGTTGACACCCCGCTGTTCCAGAGTTTCGAGGAAGCTGTTCAGGCGCGCCTGAAAGATACCGTGCCGGTCAAACGCATTGGCACGCCAGACGATATCGCTAATGCCGTGGAGTTTTTCCTCGACCCGGCGAGCAGCTACGTCACCGGACAAACCTTGTACGTCTGCGGTGGCCGAAGCCTGTCTTCGGCCAGCGTTTGAGGGAATTCCCATGCCAGTAACGATGGAAATTCAAGGGGCGGTAGCGCGAATTACGCTCGATCGCCCCGAAGCCTTGAATGCGCTGAACCTGGATTCCCTGCGAGTGCTGCGTGCTTGTCTGGTGGAGGTGCGTGACCGGCGTGAAATTCGCACAGCCATTATCACCGGCGGCGGCAATCGGGCGTTTTGCGTCGGAGCCGACCTGAAAAGTACCCGGGAATCGTCGGCCTCCTATGCAGAATCGCTGTTTCTGGAAAACGAAGCGGCTGCCGACGCGGGGCTCTACATTCGCCTGATGGATCTGAGTGATCTTGATCTGCGTAAGCCGCTGATCGCCGCAGTCAATGGCCACTGCCTGGGCGGCGGCCTGGAGCTGGCCTTGCAGTGCAGTCTGCGCATCGCGTCGAGCAATGCCAGTTTCGGCTTGCCCGAAGCCGTGGTGGGTTCGATCCCGGCAGTTTCCGGCCTGCATCGGTTGCTGCGGGCGGTCCCTTCTGCTCATGCGATGCAGATGGCCCTGACCGGACAGCGCATTGATGCGCTGCACGCGTCGGTGATCGGCCTGGTGTCGGAAGTTGTCGATAGCCAGGAGCAACTGGTCGAGCGTTCTTTTGAGCTGGCTGAACGCATCGCCTGCGCTGCACCTTTGGCCATCCAGGCGTTGCAATCTCTGTCAACGCAAACCGCTCACCTGTCCGATCGTGATGCGCAGCGGCTGACCGAGTTGTACTGGGGCGTTCTGCGCGATACCGAGGACAGGCTTGAAGGGCGGGCGGCATTCTCCGAGAAGCGCTCACCGCAGTACCAGGGCCGCTAAGGCCTGGAGGCCATCATGACAATAAAAAATCCCGACACGTTCAAAGCGGGAGGACTACAGCATGTTGCGTGACGCATTGAAAGGCTTGACGGTGCTGGACTTCACCCAGATTGCTGCAGGCCCTACCTGCACCATGCTGCTCGCCGATATGGGGGCGCAGGTCATCAAGGTCGAGCCTCCGGAAGGCGAGTTGGGGCGCACCCTTGGCCCGGCCTGGGTCGGTGAAGACAGTGCGCTCTACCACGGCTTCAACCGTGGCAAGCTGGGTGTTTGTCTCGACCTCAAGCATCCTGATAGCCTGGCTATCGTGATGCGCATGGTGGCCGAAGCTGACGTGCTCATTGAAAGCATGCGTCCCGGTGTCATGGCGCGCCTGGGACTCGGGTATGAGGCGGTGGCTGAGGTTAACCCGAAGCTGATTTACTGCTCCATTTCCGCCTACGGACAGCAGGGCCCTTACGCTGAGCGGGCAGGTGTGGACGGTATCCTGCAGGCGGACTCAGGTTTGATGAGTCTGATTGGTCTGCCGGACTCGCCGCCATGCAAAGTCCAGGCGCCGGTCGTCGATGTGGTGACGGGCTACATGGCCAGCATGTCGATTCTGGCAAAGCTGCAGGCGCGTCATGTCGACGGCAAGGGCGGTCATCTGGACGTCAGTCTTATGAACAGCGCCTTGGCTTTGCAGCAGTCTTCCATCACCAGCTACCTGCAGGATGGGCAGTTGCCCAAGCCTATCGGCAGCGCGGCGCCGTACGCGGCGCCCAACGAAGCCTTCCGCACTGAGGATGGCTGGATCATGGTTGCGGCTTACAACGGCAATCGCTGGGAGCGTTTGTGCGCGGTGCTCGGGCATGGGGAGTGGGTGCAGGACCCGCGTTTCGACAGCTCGGGTAATCGGGTCAAGCACCGGGCGTTGATGCAGGCAATGCTCGATTCGGTTTTTGTCACGCGTCCTACGACGCACTGGCTGGAAGCCCTGCGCAAAGCCGACATCCTGTGTGCAAAGGTCGCCGACTACAGTGACCTGCTGGTGCATCCGCAACTGGCTGACAATGCATTGCTGGCGAGCATCGAACATCCACGACACGGCACGTTGCGTACGGTTGGTTTCCCGGTCAACAGCGCTGCCGCAGCGGCTGAGCCCTACAGGCCGGCACCCGATCTGGGTGAGCATTCGCGTAGTGTTTTGAGAGACTTTGCGTTCAGCGATGAAGAAATCGACCGGTACTTGCAGGGCGGCGCTGTCCGCGAATCCAGGGAGCCCAAAGCTCCTCGGTAGGTAAAAATCAATCCCGGCTCAGGCCGGGATTTTTTCATTCTGCTGTGCGGCTCAGTCGCGCCTGTTCCAGTATCCATTGGCGGAATATCGTCATGTCCTCTCGCTCGGGACGATGCTTGGGCGTCAGTAAATAGTACGTGTAGGCACCACGGTCAACGGTTTGCTCGAATGGGCGTACCAGCGTGCCTTCACGTAATTCCTTTCCCACCAGAAACAACTGAGCCATGGCAATCCCTTGCCCACCGATGGCGGCGGCATAGACCATGGATGAGCTCTGATAAATCATGCCTGCGCGCGAATCGACCTGACTGATGACGCCCGTTTCCTCAAGCCAATAGGCCCAATCGTCAGGGCGGGCTATGGAATGAAGCATGGTGTATTCGGCAACGTCGACAGGCGAATGCAAGCCGGGTTCAGTGTTCAGCAGAGCAGGGCTGCACACCGGGGCCAGTAAGTTCTCGCTCAGTACATAACTGTTGCAATTAGGCCAGTCTCCTGCGCCAAGCCGAATCGCCGCATCCAGATCCTCTTTCTGAAAATCCACCGGATCCAGGGAAGCGGTGAGCAATACTTCGATCTTTGGATTTTCATGATGAAAGCTGGCCAGGCGCGGGATCAGCCACTGCATGGCAAACGTGGTGTAAGCGCGAACCTTGATCTGCCGACGTTTAGTTGGACGCTTCAGTTGCCGTGTAGCGCTGCGCAGTTCTTCAATGATTCGTGCCACGGCATTGAAATATTGTTCACCGGCTGCCGTGAGGCTGACCTGTCGATGGCCTCGCGTGAAAAGGGGCTGCTCCATGTAGTCCTCCAGCGAGCGAATCTGCCTGGATACAGCACCTGGAGTGACATTCAGTTCTTCAGCGGCCAATGTAATGCTCAAGTGACGCGCGACAGCTTCGAAGGCGCGAATGGCGTTGAGTGGAGGTAGTCTGTCCTTCATGGGGATCTTCTTGTACGACATAAATGGCCCTGGATGAGGATGACAAAAGCTCAAGTGAGCCGGATTGTCAAACGCCAACACCCCGCCGCGGTTTGATCCACGGCAGGGTGCTTGGGTTGGTAGGGGAGGGACGCGTCAGAGGCGGATGATGACCGACTTCAGCTGGGTGTAGTGAGACAAGGCATCGATGCCTTGCTCGCGCCCGTAGCCGCTCTGTTTAAATCCACCGCAAGGCGTCTGCACGAACCCGCCGCTATATTCGTTGACCACGATTCGGCCAGCTTCAAGGCCAGCAGCGACTCGATGAACCCGACCAATGTCGCGGCTCCAGATACCGGCGCCGAGGCCGAACTCACTGTCGTTGGCGATGCGCAGGGCATCCGCCTCATCTTTGAATGGGATCACGCAGACGATCGGCCCGAAAATCTCTTCCTTGGCCAAGGTCATGTCATTGGTTACACCGGTGTATACCGTCGGTTCGATGTACCAGCCCGTACCCAGATGCTCGCCAGTACCGACCTTACCACCGATAGCAGGCTTGAGGCCTTCACGTTCTGCGACATCGAAATAGCTTTTGATTTTCTCGAACTGTGCCTTGGTGGTAATCGGCCCCGAGGTGGAGTCGAAGTCTGGGCCCACGCGCAGCGCCGCTACTTCACTGATGAATTTTTCAACAAACTGATCGTGAATGTTTTCCTGAACCAGCAGGCGAGTGCCAGCTGCACACCACTGACCGCTGTTCCAGGTAAAGGCGCGAGTGGCACCCTTGGCAGCGGCAGCCAGATCGGCATCGTCAAACACGATGTTGGCGGACTTGCCACCCAGTTCCAGCGTCAGCGGCAAGATGCGTTCTGCTGCGATACGTCCCAGCTCCTGGCCGGCAGTCAGGCCGCCGGTGAACGAAATTTTACGCATCAGCGGGTGACGCGCCATGACGGGGCCAATGACGCTGCCCTTGCCCACAATTACGTTGAAAACACCGGGTGGCAGGCCCGCTTCTTCAACGGCGATTCTTGCCAGTTCTACAAGCGAAGCGGAGGTGTGTTCCGACGGCTTGGCCACCACGGTATTGCCGGTAGCCAACGCAGGCGCAATGGCGCGAGCGGCCTGATGTAGCGGGGCGTTCCACGGCAGAATGACGCCGATAACACCGAACGGATCGCGTCGGGTGTATACGTGATAGTCAGGGCCCTGATTGATGACTTCACCGTCCATGACGTTGACCAGCCCGGCATAGTATTCAAAGTACTGGGCGGTCAGATCCATCAAGGCCGCCATTTCCTGGCCAGGCTTGCCGGTCTCGGCACTTTCCAGCGTGCCAATACGGTTAACGCCAGTGCGCACGATACGGGCCAGCTCAATGAGAATACGACCACGTTCGGAAGGGCGCATATCGCGCCAGGCGGGTACGGCCTGGTGAGCGTTTTCGATGGCAAATTCGACGTCTTGCGGGCCACTGTTAGCGACTTCGCCCATTTTTTCGCCGCTGCGCGGATCCAGTTTGTCCACGAAGTGACCGGTGCACGGTGGCAGGGTGGCGCCGGCAATGTAACTTTCAACTTTTAACATCGGGTGTCTCCTCGGTGCACGCGACAGACAATGTCGGTGCGCCTCTTGTTGTCTGAACTTTGATGACTGGCGGCAGATTCGACCTTTATGCATAGGTTGTTCAAGGGAGTTTTCAGCGTCCTTCGCTTGAGAAAAACTCAGCTGACGCTGAGCTTATGGAACGCAAGCACCTGCGGCATGGGATTTCGAACCCGGTTGATCAAACGTCAACTGAGTAGGGCATTAAACTCGCTTCACTGCGCAGAAAAGCGATGCCATCGTTTCCGTCACAACAAGAAATGTGCTTACGGGAACAATGCTATGAACAATGAGAGTAATGCGGCCCTGCATCACCTGCCCGAACTGGAAAGCAGTTCGAACACCAATGGACGAAAGTTAAGCAAAACCGAGCGTAAGGCCATGGTGGCCGCCACACTCGGAACGATTGTGGAATACACCGACTGGGTGATTTACGCGACGTTCTCCACAATCCTGGCCCGTCAGTTTTTCCCCAGCGGCAACAGCCTGACTGCGTTGCTGTCGGTACTTGCTGTATTCGCTGTCGGATTTCTGATGCGACCAATCGGCGGTGCGGTATTGGGAACATTCGCTGACCGTTACGGACGGAAAAAAGGGCTGACCCTGTCCATCCTCCTGATGTCGCTTGCCTCGCTCGTTATCGGTATCTGCCCCAACTACGAAAGCATCGGCATCGCTGCTCCGATCATCCTGGTACTTGCGCGTCTCACCCAAGGCTTTTCCGCCGGCGGCGAGTTCGGTTCTGCTTCGGCTTTCCTGATCGAGTCCGCACCCTCGAATCGCCGGGCTTTCGCAGGCTCCTGGCAATGGTTTGCGATAAATGCCGGTACGTTAGTGTCATTCCTGTTGGGTTATATGCTGGCATCGATCGGGAGTGACACCGCTCTGGAGGATTGGGGCTGGCGCGTGGCTTTTGTGATCGCCGCTCTGATGGGGTTGTTGACCTTGTGGATTCGTCTTTCTGTCCGTGAGACTGAAGTGTTCCAGTCCAGAGTTGCCAAGAAAACGGTAAAAAAGAGCCCACTGCGCGAGATCTTTACCACTCACCGCAAGGATGTGCTGCGCGTGATCGGCGTGGCGATGGCAGGCAATCTGCTGAACTACGTGTGGATGGTGAGTTATCCGTCGCAAGTGCATTTGATTACTGGCATGTCTATTCGTGACACGTTGCTGGCCGGATCCATTGCAGTTGGGGTCTCGTTGTTGCTCATGCCCTTCGTTGGCATGCTGGCCGACCGTGTCGGTCGTCGCCCTGTCCTGATTGCGTTCGCTTTCAGTGCAGCATTGTGGGCCTGGCCGAGTTTTGGTTTGCTGTATCAAGGCATCAGCCTGGCTGAAGTGGCGATGATTCAAACTGTATCGATGGTGATTCTGACCGGCTTCGGTGCAGCCTCAGCGGTGACCATGGCCGAGCAGTTCCCGGCAGAGGTTCGGGTAACCGGGATCGCACTTCCATATGCTTTGTCCGTTACTGTCTTTGGCGGTACCTCTCCGTACCTGATGACGGCAATGACTGGCGGTGGGTACGGCCATTTGTTCTGGATTTACCTGGCGGCGATCAGTTTGATCAGCGGCATCGTTTACCTGCGAATGTCTGAGATGAAGGGACAACCGCTGCGTTAAACGTAAAATTGTCCTCGAAGGCCGCCCCGAAACGGGCGGCCTTTTCGTTTTTGTGGTCAATCCGCTGGATTAGTAAGTGCAGCTTCAAAGGGTGAGGGGGGGAGGCATCTTGTTCGAACCCTTCGGGAAACTCACCATGTGCATGCCCTGATCTCAGCGGCAATGCTCCGACTACCCGCTCACTTTGGAGACAGCGATGCGCCGCATCTGCCGATACTCGAGTCTCCCGAGTGCCACGCTATTGAAGATGACCTCGCCCGCGTTGGCGTGGACGTGAAGGTGCCGTGATGAATGAACAATTTCGTCCTTACCCCTACAGCCAGGTGCTCGGCTTCGTGGCCAGAATGTGGATGCGGCGACGTGGTTTTTTTATCTCGGGTACTTTGCTGACTCTCGCCGCTACAGGGTTCGATCTGTTGTTGCCTTGGGCGTCAGCAAGGCTGATCGAAAGCGTCGCTTTGAATACTGATGCGCCCACCGTGTGGCAGAACTGGTTCATCCTCCTGGGCGCCTTCGCAGGATTCGCCATCAGCCGTAATCTCGCCCATCGCTTGTGGATTCCGCTGGCGTCGCGAAACATGCAGGCGGTCTTGCTGAAAAGTTTTGAACATGTGCTGTCCGCACCTGCCCACTGGCATGCGGTGCAGTCCTCCGGTGATACGTTGCGACGCTTACGTCGGTCGATGTCGGGATATGACAAGGTAACTGATGCGGTCACGGTGCATTTGGGGCCGGCCTTGATGGTGTTGCTGGGACTCGTCGTGATGATCGGTTGGCGTGAGCCACTGGCTGGCCTGTTTGCTTTGCTGGTAGTGATCGCGTTTATCGTCAGTAACCTGGTGGTCGGCATGCAGTGGATACGCCCGGCTCACCTGAACGCAAACTTTAACGACGGACAGTTGAGCGGACTGGCCGCTGATGTGCTGGCTGCTGCCACAACCATCAAGAGTTTCAGAGCGGAGACGCGTGAGCGTGCACGCATGGAAGAGGTCGCGCAGGAGTGGGGGCTGGCATCTTCGAAGGCCTGGCGGCGTGTTGTCGACTTGGGGTTGATGCAGAACCTGCTGCTGTTGTTACTGCTTGCAGGGCTCAGTGGCGTCGCACTGCTTGCCTGGTCAAAAGGGGCCACTCGCCCGGGTGACGTTGCATTTGCCGTCACGTCGTTTCTACTGATGGCAGGCTATCTGCGTGGGTTTGGTGAAAACCTTCGGGCGGCTCAGTCGGGGCTTGAGGATGCTGCGGACGCTCTGTTCTTGACCGGGTTGCCCCAGGAGGAATCCGGCTCCAGTGAAACGCTGGCGATTGTGGATGACCGGCGCGGGGAGGTGGTGTTCGACAACATCGGGTTCACTTACCCAGGGACGGACGCACCCGTCCTGGAAGGGTTCAGTCTGCACGTGCTGTCCGGTGAGACCGTCGCCATTGCTGGTGCCAGTGGTTCAGGAAAATCAACGGTATCCAAGTTGTTGCAGCGCTTCTACGAACCCCACGGTGGGCAGGTCATGCTGGATGGACGTGACATCTCGACGTTGCCCCTGGACGTGCTTCGGCGCAACGTTTCCATGGTAGGACAGGACGCGGTGCTGTTGAGTCGCTCCATACGCGACAACATCAGCTATTCAAGACCCAACGCCAGTCTGGAAGAAATTGTCGCAGCCGCCACTGCTGCGTGTGCGCATGAATTCATCATGGCCCTCCCCGAAGGCTATAACACCCATGTCGGTAGTTATGGGGCGTTGTTGTCAGGTGGGCAGCGGCAGCGCATTGCGCTGGCCAGGGCAGTATTGGCAGATGCTCCTGTACTGGTACTGGACGAAGCCACCTCGGCTCTGGACACGCAAACCGAGGCACGGGTATTGGCTAGCATCGTCGCTTTTCGGCCACAGCAAACACGGATTGTTATTGCTCATCGTCCAGCGGCCATTCTTGCAGCGGACAGAGTGCTCTGGCTGGAGCAGGGGGCGGCATTCGAAACCGCAGCCAGTTGTGTCATTTGACTGCGGGTTACAGAATCAGATTTTCGAGTGGTGGAGCAGCGTAATCGCTGCGTAGGAAGTCGATCAGGACGCGCAACTTTGCGGGTACCCGGCGTCGGTCAGGATAGTAAAGGTGCAAGGAAGGAATGACCGGGCACCATTCCTCCAGCACTCTTACTAGCCGTCCTTGCCGCAGGAAGGGCTCGATATAGCCATTGATCATGTAAGCGATGCCTAATCCGTCCATCGCAGAACGAACCAGGATCTCCGAGTCGTTGAGGATCAGTCGACCCTTGATCTGCAAGTCGATTTTTTCTTCACCGTTATCGAACTCCCAGCGCTCAATCTGCCCCGTGCTGGATTGTCGAAAGCCAATGCAATTGTGCATCAATAAATCACGGGGATGTTCGGGCTGACCAAATCGCGCTACATATTCGGGAGCGGCTATGATCTGCGCCTTCAAGGCGGGGCCGATCGGTAAGGCCACCATATCTTTCTCGACGGCGCTACCAAACCGGATACCCGCGTCGAACCCCTGGCTGACGATATCCACCAACTGATTCTCGACACGTATTTCCAGATTGATTTCGGGGTATGTGGTCATGAAACGTTGAAGTATCGGTTGCAGCAGAATCAAGTACGCGGCACGCGGAACATTGATACGCAACAGGCCTGCGGGAAGGCTGGCCTCCCGGCCGAGCTCTTGTGAGGCAGAGGAGAGTTGTTCCAGTGCAGGTTGCACTCGCTCCAAATATCGCTCACCAATCTCGGTCAGACAGACACTGCGGGTGGTTCGATTGAACAACACCAGCCCCAGTCGCTGTTCAAGCCCTCGAATGCTTTGGCTGACAGCTGAAGGGGAAATACCTAGTTTTATAGCGGCGTTTGAGAAGCCCTTTTCTTCAGCCACCGTCATGAAGGTTACCAATCCATCCAGGTGATCCTGACGCATGATTGTTCTCCCACCACGGTGGCCAAGAAACAACGTTTAGCACCATCCACCTGACGCTGCAAAAGCAGCTGCACAATAGATTCTTACCGGATGTTGCTCGAAATGACCCTTTGCAGCAGATCGTGAAACTACGTCGCCTGTTGCCGGGCAGACCGGGCGAAATCTATGAAGGCTTTGAGCGGTGCAGGAACATGGCGGCGACTTGGGTAATAAAGGTGCAGGCCCGGGTAGTAGGGGCACCAATCCGCTAGAACCTGGATCAAGCTACCGTCAGCCAGAGCGCCAGTGACCATGTTTTCGAAAACATACGCCAGGCCGAGGCCCTGCTGCGCGGGGCCGACCATCAGGCTCACATCGCCAAGGGTGAGCGGGCCGTTGACTTCGATCTCCTGGGCAATTCCACCTCTTTCAAATTCCCAGCGGTACATCGAGCCGCTGGGGAATCGATGGCGAATGCACGGGATACCGTGAAGATCCTCTGGCTTTTGTGGTGCGATGTGCCGTTCGAAAAACGCCGGGGCTCCCACGACCACTGAGCGCATGTTTGGCCCTATGGGAAGCGACACCATATCGGCCTCCAGGCGATTACCGAATCTAACTCCAGCGTCAAATCCGCCCGCCACCACATCCACCAGCGCATCGCTATCTACGACTTCCAGCCGGATATCCGGATACGCCTGGAGAAACTGGCTGACAATCGGCAGCAGCACCAGCTCGCACGCCTGACGGCCTGCCGTGAGGCGCAGATTGCCTGATGGCTTGTCGCGGAAGCTGTTGAGATCTTCGAGCGCATCATCGATGTCTCGAAAAGCCGGTTTGAGCCTGGTGTAAAGACGCTCCCCGGCTTCTGTCATCGCAACACTGCGTGTGGTGCGATTGAACAGCCGCACGCCCAGTCGGTTTTCCAGAGCTCGCAAGGAGTGGCTCAGAGCCGAGGGAGTAAGGCCTAGCTCCACCGCCGCGCGGCTGAAATTCAGATGCTGGGCAATGCAGAGAAAGATCGACAGGTCGGCGGTAGAGGGGGATTTCATTTGTGAGCACCTTTCACAAAGTCATGCAAAATACCTGGGATTATCACATCAGTAATGCAGATTTAAAGTAGCGTCAACTCATCGAGAAGGCCCGGCAATAACGCTCGGGTCGCTGACAGGAGGAGTTGAAATGCGTACTTGGTTCATTACTGGAGCTTCCCGTGGTTTTGGTACCCTCATCGCAGAACACGCTCTGCGTGCCGGCGACGCAGTGATTGCCACCGCTCGTAACCCACAAGACATCACGGATCGTTTGGGCAGCCACCCGAACCTTCTGGCAGTACGTCTGGATGTCACCAGCGAGACAGAATCGCAGCAGGCGGTAGCGGAAGGGATCAAGCGTTTCGGCCGCATCGATGTGGTGGTCAACAATGCCGGTTTCGGTGTGCTGGGTGCAGTAGAAGAAACCAGTGCCAGCGAAACTGAACGTCTGTTCGCCACCAACGTTTTCGGTGTGCTGAATGTCACTCGCGCTGTACTGCCGCACATGCGTCGTGAGCGCAGTGGACACATCATCAACATCTCTTCGATCGGCGGCTACCAGGCTTACATGGGCTGGGGTGTCTACGGTTCCACCAAGTTTGCGGTGGAAGGCATTACCGAAGCCATGTACCAGGAACTGGCGCCGCTGGGCATTCACGCGACCGTTGTTGAACCAGGCTTTTTCCGCACCGATTTTCTCGATGAGCAGTCACTGATCAAGACTGCACTGGAGTTGTCGGATTACGACGACACCGTAGGCGTGATGCGCAAGCACGCAGAAGCTGCGAACCATGCACAGCCTGGCGATCCGGTTAAGTTCGCGGAAGCGATTTTGGCCTTGGCCAATGCACCGAAGCCGCCACAGCGTCTGGCACTGGGCAGCGATACTGTCGCACGCATCGGCGAGAAGAACCGCTTTGTGGAGGCTGAACTGGCGGAGTGGAAAGAGCTGGCTCTGTCCACGGACTTCCAAGCCTGAGGCGGTTGATTCACAAGCGTTTCGCAAAAACCGGGTCTGCCCGGTTTTTGCGTTTTTCGGCCATGAACCGGGTGAAGTGATCAAGCTGAAAACGGAGAAGGGGCTGCACTACCTTCATCCCGGAAAGGGCGAGCCTGGTGACGTCTATAGTGAATGACTTCGACCCAATTTGACGAAACATCGGAGGCGTATATGGAATCGGCTATCCCTGCGCACCTGCGTGCGACACGTACCCAACCTGCGGCAATGTCGGAGGGCCATACACCTCCTTTTCCAGCGTGGGCCACACGGTTCGACCCTTTGATCGGTCAGGTGGTCATGGCCTATTTCGGGGTACAGTCAGCTGCTACTCCGGGGATCGAGGCGCTAGAGCCGATCACGAGCCTGTTCTCGTTGCCCGATGGCCCAGGCTATTGGGATCCTGCTCACTGTCAGGATGCTGCAGGTTTTCACAACCTCATCGCCATCGCTTATTGGTCGGATCCTGTGACCTTCGAGCGCTGGCGTCAGGAAAGCGGATTCGATGCATGGTGGAACGACCCACAACGACTAACAGAGCAAGTGGGTTGGTTTATCGAGATCGTCAGCCCAACCGCCGATCGTTTCGAAACGCTCCAGGCTTCTCTCGGGGCGCCTGAGGGGGTCAGCCACTTGGCCAAATCGTTGAGCGACAATCCTGTTCAGGAGCATGGCTACTGGGGCAGTGTGCGTGACCGGTTTGCCATCGCTCAAACTGACCCACTGCAGGGTGAAAAGCCTGAGGCTTCGACATTTAGTGGTCAGTCTCGCGTTCGCCTTCCCGGCCGGCAGAATCTTTGCCTCATCCGTTCCGGTCAGGACTGGGCTGCCACTCGCGACAAGGAGCGCCATCTGTATCTTCAAGACATCCAGCCGGTGCTGGAGGAGGGGATGACGTATCTGCGAGATCAGGGCAGGGCATTGGGCTGCCTGTCCTGTCGCTTCATGAGAGTGCTGGACACCACTACCGGAGAGCCACTCGAAAAGAGTTTCGGCCTTGCACATTTCGACGATCTGGCTCACTTGGAGGAGTGGGCAAAAACACACCCGACTCACCTGGCTATCTTCGGAGGTTTCATGCGCTACGTGCGGGCCCTGGATTTCCAGGTTGCACTGCGTTTGTACCATGAGGTGTCGGTGATTCCGGCTGATGCGCAGTGTTTTGAGTACATCAATTGCCATCCAGGAAGTGGTTTATTGAGGTCATGAACTCGTCCCGGCGCCGTGCTCATTCCACGTCATGAGAATGAAACCTCGTGAGGTTTCAGTATGAATTTGACGCAGGTGAATGCCATAGGTGAGGCTCACATATCAAATTAATAGATCAATTCAACTCAAAAAAAGTGATTTTTTTGATGGGCTGTGCTGACCATAATTGCCCGCAATGATCTATTTGAATGGGTACCGCGATGGCAAAGGTAGACAGCTATACCAGCACTGCAAAATGGCTGCATTGGGGCATGGCGCTCCTGTGGTTGGGGGCTTGGTGTATTGGAATGCTCGCAACACATTGGCGCGACGAACTGAACGCTCAGCATGAGCTGACGTTTTTGCATAAAGCCATGGCCAGCACGCTTCTGTTTTTAGTTGTCGCTCGAATCGCCTGGCGCCTGACTCATCCTGCGCCGGCGCTTCCGAAGAAGATGAGTCTAACCATGAAACGGGGAGCACTGGTCGGACATATTCTGCTGTATGTCGTCGCTCTGGTTGGCCTGCCTGTTTCGGGCTGGTACTGGAGTTCGGTGGCGGACAAACAGATCATGGTGGCAGGGTTGTTCGTTTTGCCCCCATTGGTAGCACCCGACAAAGATCTGTATGACCTGGCCAAGTGGGTTCATACATACACAGCGTGGTTGTGTGGGGCGCTGGTGGGCGGTCATGTCCTGGTTGCACTGAAGCATCATTTCATTGATGGAGATGATGTGCTCACCGGCATGCTTCCGGGTAATGACGCTCGAAAAGCTTGAATCAATGGGGCTCGGGAGTCATGGTTGCCTTGAAAGATATGAGGGCATGATCGAGCAACCGTGTTGCCTGCCATCTGCGCTTCGCTATCGAGACGTTGCCGAGTAGCCTGTTTAAAGTAGCAACCGGACACCGAGATCGGATTGAACCGAGGTACGTGTTCACTCAAGAAGCTGTCGCATCCAGGCTGAACAGCCTCTATTCGAGCTTGATACCCAGGCGCTTGAACCGCGACGCCAATGTTGTCGGTTTCAGCCCCAGTATCTGCGCCGCGCCACCTTTGCCGAACAACTTGCCTCCCGCCGCCTTCAATGCGGCCTGCATGTTGCTGCGTTCCAGCTCGCGAATCTGCGCGTCGGTCATGATCGCAACGTCCGGAGAGGATTGCTGGGGTGCAGGCTCGCAGGTTTTGGGCTCGTCCGGCAGGTCCAGATTCAGGTCGGCCCCCGTCGAGGTGATCAACGCGCGCTCGATCACGTTTTGCAGTTCGCGAATATTTCCCGGCCATGAGTAGCGTTGCAGGCGTTCGATATCGCTGTTGCGCAGACGTCGGCCAGGCATGTTCAGGCGTTTGCCGGTCTGTGCGAGGAAGTGCGCGGCCAACGCGCCGATATCCATCAGGCGATCGCGCAGCGCCGGGGACTGGATCGGGAACACGTTGAGGCGAAAATACAGGTCTTCACGAAAGTGTTTGGCCGCCACTTCCTGACGCAGGTCGCGGTTGGTCGCGGCGACGATCCGCACATCGACCTTGCGCGTGCGCTCTTCGCCGACCCGCTCGAACTGA
Organism: Pseudomonas sp. SDO55104_S430; assembly: GCF_054070595.1. Classification (NCBI taxonomy): domain Bacteria; kingdom Pseudomonadati; phylum Pseudomonadota; class Gammaproteobacteria; order Pseudomonadales; family Pseudomonadaceae; genus Pseudomonas; species Pseudomonas sp. SDO55104_S430. Next base: position 38,545 of record NZ_JBSVXG010000005.1, read on the forward strand.
CCCTCCTGCAACACGCGCAAAAGTTTGCTTTGCAGTTCCAGCGGGATTTCGCCGATTTCATCGAGAAATAGCGTACCGCCATCCGCCAGTTCGAAGCGGCCGACACGATCACGCACGGCACCGGTAAAGGCGCCGCGGATGTGGCCGAAAAATTCGCTCTCGAACAGTTCTGCGGGGATCGCCGCACAGTTGACCCGGATCAGCGGGTGGCCGTTACGGCGGCTGGCCTGGTGAATCGCGCGGGCGATCAGTTCCTTGCCGGTACCCGATTCACCGTTGATCAACACGCTGGCGTCGGTGGGGGCGACGACGTCGATCTGCCGGATGATTTTCCTGATCGGCTCGCTCTGGCCGACGATCTCGCGATAGTTGTGCTCGATGTGAATCTCTTCCTGCAGATAGGCGTTTTGCTCTTCCAGCCGATCCTTGAACACCTTTAGTTCTTCGAGGGCGCTTTGCAGTTGGTTTTCCGTGCTGCGCCGCTCGGTGATGTCGCGGAACACCACCACGGCGCCAACGATACGTCCATCGGAGATCACCGGGGTGCTGGTGAATTCCACCGGGAACGAACTGCCGTCGCGGCGCCAGAAAATCTCCTGCCGGCCCTCATGAACCACTCCGTCGTGCACCGCTTTATAGATCGGGCACTGTTCCACCGGGTAATGGCTGCCGTCGGCATGGGTGTGGTGATGAATGCGGTGGATGTTCTTGCCGATCATGTCCTGGGTTTCCCAGCCCAGCATGCGCGCGCAAGCCGGGTTGACAAAGGTGGCCAGGCCTTCGCTGTCGATGCTGTAGATGCCATCGCCCACTGAGCTGAGCAGCAACTGGTTGTCGCGTTCGTTTTCCTGGAACAGGTTGAGAATGTTGCGCCACTCGATCAGCCCGCCGCGCATGGTGCGTTCAGTGTGAGCCTGGTCGCGCTGGTACTTCTGCTCGCTCAGTTCCCGCAGCACCAGAATCAGCTGCTGCTGGCCCTTGATCTGCAGTGTGGTGGCGGAGATTTCCAGCTCGATGCGTTCGCCGCTTTTGCAATTGCAACTGAGCTCATCGGTCCAGGCGCGGCCCTTGTCCATTACCGCCTGGGTAAACACGATCAGGTCGGCCAGTTGATGACCGAAAAGCTTGCTTACCGGTAGCTCCAACAACTCCTGGCGAGGGTACCCCAGCAGTTTGCAGGCGGCGATGTTGAGGTCCACCAGCAGATCGGAATACGGATTGAGCAGCGCGATGGCCTCGGCGCAGTGTTCAAACACCATGTGCCGTGACGAATAGGCCAGGTCGGCCCAACCGTTGAGGGAGTCAGCTTCGTTCATGCCTACGAAATCTCGTGTTCAGTGACTACGAATATTCGTATTTCTACGGGAGTGCGTGGTTCAGCGATAGCTGCAGATACGTTGAAAAAAACCGGATCAGATTGGGATGTCAAACAAAATCATATGGTTAGCTAATTTCTAAAATCGTTTTTCTTTTTTGGCACGGCGTTCGCTCTACCACTTGCAACCCGGCAGCCGACCCAGGCTGGCGTTCAAGCACGAAGATACTGGAGAGCGACACTATGCCAAGCGTGGACATCCCCCAATACAAAGACGGCGACTTCCTGGTCAATTACGAAGAGAAAGTCTTCGAGGACATCAAAGCCGAACCGGGCGAAAAAGTCCTGATCACCTTTCACACCATCGCTTTCGAGGGCTCCATCGGCCTGGTCAACATGCTTCAGGCCAAGCGCCTGCTACGCAAAGGCTTCGAAACCAAAATCCTGCTGTATGGACCGGGCGTGCAACTGGGCGTGCAACGCGGCTTCCCGACCCTGGGCGCCGAAGCGTTTCCCGGGCATTTGGCGGTGAACAAGCAATTGATGCAGTTCATGGAGGAGGGGGGTGAGGTATACGCCTGCCGCTTTGCCCTGCAAGCCCTGTACGGCCAGACCGAAAAGGCCCTGATCGAAGGCATCCGCCCGATCAACCCACTGGACGTGATGGACCTGCGTCTGCTGATGCGCCGTGAAGGCGCGATGATCATCGATACCTGGACAGCCTGACAGCAGCGCTGCAATCCCCCAGTGGCGAGCGAGCAAGCTCGCTCGCCACAACAGCCAGAGCACTCATCATTTCAGGACCCCATCATGCCCATCATTCGCGCAGCAGCCGTCCAACTCAGCCCAGTGCTTTACAGCCGCGAAGGCACCGTGGACAAGGTCTGCCAGCAAATCATCGCTTTGGGCCAACAAGGCGTGCAGTTCGCCGTGTTCCCCGAGACGGTGGTGCCGTACTACCCCTATTTTTCCTTCGTGCAGCCGGCTTTCGCCATGGGGGCACAACACCTCAAGCTGCTCGATCAATCGGTCACCGTGCCGTCCGCCACCACCCACGCCATAGGCGAGGCCTGCAAGCAGGCGGGGATGGTGGTGTCCATCGGCGTCAACGAGCGCGACGGCGGCACGATCTACAACGCGCAACTGCTGTTCGACGCCGACGGCACGCTGATCCAGCATCGCCGCAAAATCACGCCCACCTATCACGAGCGCATGGTCTGGGGGCAGGGCGACGGCTCCGGACTGCGAGCCGTAGACAGCGCCATCGGCCGCATCGGTTCGCTGGCGTGCTGGGAACATTACAACCCTCTGGCGCGTTATGCCTTGATGGCTGACGGCGAGCAGATCCACGCGGCGATGTTCCCCGGCTCCCTGGTCGGGGACATTTTCGCCGAGCAGATCGAGGTCACCATCCGCCATCACGCCTTGGAGTCCGGTTGTTTCGTGGTCAACGCCACCGCCTGGCTGGACGCCGATCAGCAGGGCCAGATCATGCAGGACACCGGCTGCGGCCTCGGCCCGATTTCCGGCGGCTGCTTCACCGCCATCGTCTCGCCGGAAGGCAAATTGCTCGGTGAGCCATTGCGCAGCGGGGAAGGCGTGGTGATTGCCGACCTCGACCTGGCCTTGATCGACAAGCGCAAACGCATGATGGATTCAGTTGGGCACTACAGCCGTCCGGAACTGCTCAGCCTGTTGATCGACCGTACACCCGCCGCCCATGTGCATGAGCGCGCCGCACACCTCAACGCCACTGCCACCGAGGAGCTCGATCATGCAAGCCAATGAACTGCTGGCCGAATTGCAATGCCACGGGGTGCGCTGGCCAGCGGCGCACAACGGCCTGTCTCGTCAAGGCGGCGCGGGACCGTCGGACCACAAGGCGCTGACGTTCGGCAGCCGGACCATGATGGTGCCGATCCTCAATCAGGCTTCGCAGACCTCGCCTTACCAGGCGCAACCCAGTGCCGATGGCAGCCAGGCGTTGATCTTCCGTGAAGGCTTGCAGGTCGGGCAGGTACAAATGCCCGGCGTGCCGAACTTCTACGGTTTGAGTACCGCCGACGGCATTCCCTACTGGAAAATCGCCACCCTGCACGGCAGCGATGTATTGGCGACCACGGTATTGCAACACTGCATTCGCTTCAACGATCGCGCCAGCTCCTGCCAGTTTTGCGCTATCGGCCAGTCACTGGCGGCGGGCAAGACCATCGCTCGCAAGCGTCCGCAGCAATTGGCGCAAGTGGCAAAGGCCGCGGTGGAGCTCGACGGCGTCAAGCACATGGTGATGACCACCGGGACACCGCAAACCGCGGACCGTGGCGCGGCGATCTTGTGTGAATCCGCCGCGGCAGTGACAGCCGCGGTAGACCTGCCGATCCAGGCGCAATGCGAGCCTCCGGACGACGACCGATGGTTCCAGCGCCTGGCCGACAGTGGTGTGGTCTCCCTGGGCATGCACCTGGAGGCGGTCACCGATGAAGTGCGCCAGCGGATCATGCCGGGCAAGGCCGAAGTGCCTCTGAGTCGCTATTTCGAAGCCTTCAGCGCAGCCGTCGAGGTGTTCGGACGCGGTCAGGTCAGTACCTACATCCTCGCCGGCCTGGGGGACAGCGAAGCAGCCATCAGCGAGATGAGCGAGCGTTTGTGCGCGCTGGGCGTGTACCCGTTCGTGGTGCCCTTCGTGCCCATCGACGGCACGCCGTTGGCTCATCACCCCAAACCGGACAGCGCGATGATGGCTCGCCTGTATCCGCAGATCGGCGCAAGCCTGCGCCGTCATGGCCTGCACTCCGATCAGATCAACGCCGGCTGCGCCAAGTGCGGCGCCTGCTCGGCCCTGAAAAACTACGAATAAGCCGGAGAACTCCCATGGCCCATTCCGTCTTTGCTTTGGTCGACAGCACGTTCGAGCCGTTCCGCGCTGGTGAATTGCTGGTCAAGCCCGCCAGTGAGCCCTGGGAGAAACAGGCGTATTTCGCCTTGCGCCGTTCGGTGTTTTCCGATGAGCAGCAACTGCTGGTACAGGACAAGGACAGTCACGATTTCCAGGCTATCGCCATTGTCGCCCTGGCCGGCAATTGCGGGATCGCCGACCAGGTGGTGGGCGCGGTGCGTATCTATCAGCCGCAGCCCGGCCTTTGGTTTGGCGGGCGCTTGTGTGTGGCCGCGGCGTATCGGCGGCACAGTATGATCGGCAAGGCGCTGGTCAACGAGGCGGTATCCCGGGCCAAGGACTTGGGCTGTGAGGTGTTCCGGGCAACCGTGCAGGCGCAGAACGAGAGCTACTTTCATGGCCTGCGCTGGCAGACCCTTGAGCATACCGAGCTCCTTGGCCAGCCCCATTGCCTGATGCAGGCGGATCTGTCGAGCTACCCGCTGATGCCACGTCAGGTGTCACTGCGTGCGCTGAAGGTGACTCGCCATGACTGACCTCGCGGCTCTGATCGACGTCCTGCGCAACACCCAGGCGATGCGCTCGAAACAGGCGATTCAACAGCCAGCGGCAGTGATCAGCCACTCGGAAAAAGCCCTGACCCGCGAGCAGCTTTACGCCCTGCCCGGTGATGACACCGCGGCGATTGCCTGCGGCGATCATTTTCAACTGCTGGCCATCGAAGGCATGTTGCCTGCGTTCGTCGATGCCGCGCCCTGGTTTGCCGGATGGTCGGCGGTCATGGCCAATGTCAGCGACATTACCGCCATGGGCGGACGTGCGACGGCAGTGGTCGATGCCTACTGGCATCACGACAATAGCGCCGCGCAACAGATCCTGGCGGGTATTCAAGCGGCCTGCGAAGCCTATGGACTGCTGCTGGCCGGCGGTCACACCAGCCTCGCGTCGGGCAACCCCGCCGCGTTGGCGGTGGCAATCATTGGCGTTGCGAAAACACTGCTGTCGACCCTGCATGTCGCGCCGGGCCAGGTGATCGCCATGGCGGTGGACCTCGAAGGCGTCTGGCACGCCGACAGCACTTATTGGAAGGCCTTCGAAGGTGTTCCCGCCGAACGCCTGTGCAGCAAGCTCGACGTGCTGCCGCGCCTGGCCGATGCCGGGCTGCTGCACGCCGCCAAGGACATCAGCAACGCCGGCGTGCTGGGCAGCCTGCTGATGCTGCTGGAAACCACCGGTTGCGGCGCGACTGTCGACTTGGCGGCGCTGCCATGCCCGCCGGACGCCGACCTTGAGCGCTGGCTGCAAGTGTTTCCCAGCTACGGATTTCTGATGACCCTTGATGAAGGCGACTGGGACCAGGTCCAGACCGCTTTCGCTTTCGAAGGGCTGCGTTGCGAGCGTATCGCCCGAGTCGACGCGAGCGGCGTTTTGAACGTTCGCCTCGGCCAGCAGCATGGCCATTTCTGGAATCTGCGTGAGCAGCCATTTACCGGTTTCAACTACGCCCATCTCGATCTTTCCCCTTTGAACCTCAAGCAACAGGAGCACTGACATGCCCGCCGTCAATTTCAGGATCCGCTGGCCCAATGGCCGCGAAGCCAGCGGCTACTCGCCGTCGACCGTGATTTTTCAGCATTTGGAGGAGGGCTCCAGTTACCCGCTTCCGGATTTTTTGCAACGCCTGGAAAGTGCCTTGAACAACGCTTCGGAGCGGGTCAAGGAGGTCAAGGGCTTCTATTGCAGCTCGGCCATGGACACCTTGAGTTCGTTGAAAGGCCAGGCCAGTTATCTGGTTGAGCCGACCGACGTCGAGGGGAGGGTGGAGGTGATCAGCATGCGCACCGAGGGCGCCGGGCAAGCGATCGGTGCGGGCTGGAGCTCATTCTGATTTTTTTCTGAACTTTTTATCGACACCGATGACCGGAGCAATGCCATGACCAGCCACCTCACTTCCATCAAAACCACACACCACAGCGTGATCGTCGTCGGCGGCGGCCAGGCCGGGTTGTCCGCCAGTTACTACCTGCAGCAGGAGGGGATCGATCATCTGGTGCTGGAAAAGCACAGCGTGACACACACCTGGCGCCACCAGCGCTGGGACGCCTTCAGCCTGGTCACGCCGAACTGGCAGTGCGCCTTGCCGGGTTACACCTACGTCGATGAATTCAAGGGCACCGATCCCCATGGGTTCATGAAGAAAGACGAGATCAACGCGTACCTGGCGGGCTTCGTCAAAGCGGTGAATGCGCCGGTGCGTGAAGGCGTGACAGTGCTGCGCGTGGTGCCGCGCGCCATCGGTGGCTTTGAGGTGCATACCTCCCAGGGCGAGTTTTCGGCTGACCACGTGATCGTCGCCTCGGGTGGTTATCACACGCCGATCATTCCGCGCCTGGCGGAGCGTTTGCCTGCAGACATTCACCAGATCCACTCCGAGCAATACCGCAACCCGCAGGCCCTGCCTTCAGGCAATGTGCTGGTGGTCGGCTCCGGGCAGTCGGGCGCGCAGATCGCCGAGGACCTGCACCTGGCCGGGCGCAAAGTGTTCCTGGCCGTCGGCGATGCACCACGTTGCGCGCGTTTCTATCGCGGTAAGGACGTGGTCGATTGGCTGGCAGAGATGGGGTACTACGAGATCGGCGTCGACACCCATCCGCTGCGTGAAGGGGTTCGCGACAACACCAACCACTATGTCACCGGGCGTGACGGCGGGCGTGACATCGACCTGCGCAAGTTTGCCGGGCAAGGCATGGAATTGTTCGGTCGACTCGAAGGCTTGCAAGGTACACGGATGCAGTTCGCGCCTAACCTGGCGCAGAGCCTGGACAACGCCGATGCGGTGTACAACCGCATCAACGGCTCGATCGACAAGTACATCGAACAGCATGGCATCGAGGCGCCGACCGGTGAGCGCTATGTTCCCACCTGGACGCCTGAGCAAGAGCGCTGCGAAGTGGACCTTGAGGCGGCAAACATCACCAGCATCATCTGGTGTATCGGCTTCAGCCCGGACTTCACCTGGGTCGAGGCACCGGTCTTCAATGGCCGCGGCCATCCGGGGCATCAACGCGGCGTTACCGGGCAGCCGGGTCTGTATTTTCTTGGTTTGCCGTGGTTATACACCTGGGGCTCGGGGCGTTTTTCCGGTGTGGCAAAAGATGCGAGGTACTTGGTGGATCGGATCAGCGCTGCCCACGCAAAGCACCCGGTTCAGGACAAGCGGGCGGCCGTGCGGTGATGGATGACAGTCCCCAAGTCAGAATGCTCAAGATCCTGGGGATCGGTTCGGTTTGTACTCGCGCGGGTCGATGCTCCATTTGCGCAGCCGTGACGCCAGGGTAGTCGGTTTCAACCCCAGCAGTTGCGCGGCGCCGCCTTCGCCGGAGACTTTGCCCCCGGTGCGCTTGAGCATGGCCAAGGTGTTCTGCCGAAGTTGCTGTTGCAAATCTTCATCGCGCAGCGGTTCGCTGTCGTCCAGTGGAGCAATGGGCGCAGCGACCTGCTCGCGCGCGGAGGCGGGCAACAGGTCATCGAAACGCAAGCGCCCGTCCTGCGACACGATGATCTGCCGCTCGATCACATTCTCCAGCTCTCGAATATTGCCCGGCCACGAATAACGCTTGAGTACCTCGACCTGGGTCAGCGGCAGGCGCACACCCGGTTTGTTGAAGGCCTGGCAAGCACGCTGAAGAAAGTGGCCAGCCAACAGCGGTATGTCGCCCAGGCGCTCACGCAGAGGCACCGAGCGCACCGGGAAAACGTTCAAGCGAAAATACAGATCCTCACGAAACCCGCCGGCAGCGACCATCTCCCGCAAGTCGCGATTGGTGGCGGCAATCACCCGCACATCCACCGCGCGGGTCAGGTTATCGCCCACACGCTCGAATTGCTGGTCTTGCAGCACACGCAGCAATCTGCTTTGCAGTTCCAGAGGGATTTCGCCGACCTCATCGAGAAACAAGGTGCCGCCATCGGCCAGTTCGAAACGTCCGACCCGGTCATGGGTGGCCCCGGTGAACGCGCCTTTGACGTGACCGAAAAATTCGCTTTCGAACAAGTCCCGAGGAATCGCCGCGCAATTGACGCGAATCAGCGGCCGGTCGCTGCGCCGACTGCTGGCGTGAATGGCGCGGGCAATCAATTCCTTTCCGGTGCCCGATTCACCGGTGACCAGCACGTTGGCATCGGTCGGCGCCACCAGTTCGATCTGGCGGATCAGGTGCAGCACCGCTGGACTGTCGCCGACGATCTCATGATGATTTCGCTCGGCTTTGATCTCTTCCTGCAAATACTGGTTTTCCAGTTCCAGGCGTTGTTTGAGTTGTTCCACTTCATTCAGGGCTTCGCGCAAACGCAGTTCAGCCCGCTGCCGCTCTCGGATGTCGCGAAAAAGCACCACCGCACCCACCAGCCTGCCCATCTCGAAGATCGGCGTGCTGGTGTATTCGACGGGAATGGCGTCACCGTTCTTGTGCCAGAACACCTCGTTATCCACGCGATGCACCTGGCCGTCACTGAACGAGGTGTGAATGGAGCATTGCTCGACTTCAAATGGGCTGCCGTCGCTGTGGCTGTGATGGAACAACTGATGGGCGTCATGGCCGACCATATCCCCGGCGCTCCAACCAAGAATTCGCTCGGCAGCCGGGTTGATGAAAGTGGTTTGACCCGTCGCGTCGAGCCCATATATGCCTTCACCAACGGCGCCGAGAATCAGCCGATTCTGCCGCTCGATACGCTCGAATACCTGACTGATGCGCTCCCATCCGACATGACCCAGACGGTGCTGACGACGGGCTTCCGAGCGGTTGCGTCGAGTCTCCAGGAGGTCACGGTCCTGAATGATCAGCACGATATGCTGACCGTCCTCCAGCGCACGGGCGTTGACCTCCACGGCATGGTGTCGGCGCGCCAGATCGAGCAGGCTCAGGTCATCGGACCAGGCCTGACCCTGGGTCAGCACTTCATCGGTAAAGCTGACCCACTGCGCGATCGCGCCTGCGAAGAAGTGGCTGAAGCGGGGAAGGGCGATAGCATTTTCTTCATAACCCAGCAGAGCGAGGCCGGCGGCGTTGACCTGAACTACAGCGTCGGATGCCGGGTGCACTACTAGCATGGCGAGTGGCGCGTGGGCAGCGCAATTGGCGTCGATAACGGTTGGCATAGCGGGGCGTCCTGAGGCGAAAACGACTGCTCGAATATACGAAAAATCGTGAAATAATTAACTAAAATTCGTTAGTAACGAAATATCGTTAATTTCTGCCGAGTATTAATCCTAAATAAATCTATACAAATCAGATAGATATGAGATTTTCGAGAGTTGGCACAACTCTCGCTATCTCTCCTGTGTCGCCAACCTCACAAGAGAGATCCACACTATGAACAAAGTCGAAATGCACCACACCGTCATGGCCGCCAAGGCGCGCAAGGAAATGACCTGGGACCGTCTGAGCGAACTGGTTGGCAAAGCGCCGGTATGGCTGGCATCGGTGTGCTACGGCATGAACAGCGCCTCGCCGCAAGTGGCGGCGCGCATCTGTGAAGTACTGGAATTGGGCGAAGACGTCGCCATGGCCATGATCGAATATCCGGTCAAAGGCTGGGAAAAGACCGTGCCTCAGGACCCGTTGATCTATCGCCTGTACGAAGTCGTCGGCGTTTACGGTCCGACCCTCAAAGACGTGATTCAGGAGAAATTCGGTGACGGCATCATGAGCGCCATCGACTTTTCCATGCATGTCGAAAAAATCGAAGACCCCAAGGGCGACCGCGTATTGCTGACCCTCAATGGCAAATTCCTGCCGTACCGGTCCTGGTGATCGAGCAGCAGGCCCCAATTTGAAGAGTCAGTCTTGAGGAAAACCCAATGTCCTATCTACTTCCGTTTGAATTCGTCACCAAAATGCTCGATGCCGGCGAATCGAAAATTCACATGGCGACCCGCGACACCCTGATCCGCAGCTTCATGGCCGGGGCGATCCTGGCGCTGGCGGCTGTGTTCGCGGTAACGATCGCGGTGCAGAGCGGTTCTGCATTGTTGGGTGCCGTGCTGTTTCCCGTGGGGTTTTCGATGCTCTACCTGATGGGTTTCGACCTGCTGACCGGGGTGTTCATGCTCACGCCGCTGGCGTTGCTGGACAAGCGCCCGGGCGTCACGGTGCGGGGCGTACTGCGAAATTGGGGGCTGGTGTTCGTCGGCAACTTCGCCGGCGCCCTGACCGTGGCCTTCATGATGGCCTTTGTGTTCACCTACGGCTTCAACGCCGGTCCCGGCGCAGTCGGGGAAAAGATCGCCAGCATCGGCGAGGCTCGAACCTTAGGCTATGCGCACTATGGCGTTGGCGGCTGGATCACGATTTTCCTGCGCGGCATGCTATGCAACTGGATGGTGTCCATGGGCGTGGTCGGCGCGATGATCTCGACCTCGGTGAGCGGCAAGGTGATCGCCATGTGGATGCCGATCATGCTGTTCTTTTTCATGGGCTTCGAGCACTCGGTGGTCAACATGTTCCTGTTCCCATCGGCGATGATCATGGGTGGCGGGTTCTCGGTGATGGACTATCTGGTCTGGAACGAGATCCCGACTGTACTCGGCAATTTGGTCGGTGGATTGGCTTTCACTGGATTGACGCTGTACAGCACGCACGTCAGAACGGCGGCCAGGCGCGTGGCGTCGTGACTTGAAATCTCTGACGATCTGACACTTGCCCCGACTTCGGTTGGGAGCGAGCAGGCTCGCTCCCACAGGAGTAAAGGTGTGACAGGAAAGTCAGTCGTCCAAGCTCATTAACTGCCGCACCCCATCCCACGCCTCGGCCCGCATCCGCTGTACATCCATCCCCGGAATCACACCGTTATCGACCACCACCCGGCCACCGACCAGGCTGTACTTCACCGCAATCGGCTCGCCCGCCACCACGGGCGCCACGGCAATGTCGTGGAAACCGAAGAAGCGCGGATGGTCGAGACCGTAGATCACCAGGTCTGCCGCCTGACCGACTTCAAGGGTCCCGACCGCACCCAGCCCGAGCACCTGTGCACCGCCAGCCGTGCCCCAGTGAATGACATCTTCGGCTGTTGTCGCCGAGGCGCCTTGTTCGGCCCGGTGAATCAGCCACGCGGTGTTCGCTTCACCGACCATGCTCCCGGACTCGTTGGACGCCACGCCATCCACGCCGAGGGAAATCGGCACCCCGGCCTCGAACATCTGTGGCACCGGCGCCACGCCGCTACCCAGGCGCGCATTGCTCACCGGGCAGTGGGAAATGCCGGTGCCGGTTTGCGCGAGCATGCGGATTTCAGCGGGTTGCATGTGCACCGCGTGGGCAAACCACACGTCCGGGCCGAGCCATTCATGTTCGGCGACGAACTCCACCGGCAGGCAGTTGTACTTCTCGCGGCAGAAGTTGACGTAGTTCTGTGTCTCCGACAGGTGCGTGTGCAATCGCAAACCGAGGCCCCGGGCGGTGTGGGCCAGCTCCCGCAGCAGCATAGGCGGCAGGGAAAAAGTCGGCGTGGTCGGCGCGACCACCACCCGGCGCAAGGCGTCCGGGGTGTCCTGGTGATAGCGCGATTTCAGTCGTTCGATGTCACCCACCATCTGGTCCAGGGTTTCCGGTTGCAGCGCGGTTTTCGAGAACCCCGGATGGGCACTGGCCGACTCCAGCGCGCCGCCGCGGCACAGAACGAAACGCAGGCCGAATTCCTCGGCCATATCGAACAGCAGGTCACCGGTCTCGGTGGTGCCATTGGCGTGATAGAGGTAATGGTGATCGGCGCAGGTGGTCACCCCCGACAGCAGCAACTCGGCCATGCCCAGATGTGCGGCGATCCGCGCCAGTTGCGGAGTAAAGCGGCTGAGGCGCGGGTAGGGCACGCTGGCCAGCCAGCCTTGCAGGTCCTGGTTCAAGCCCTCGGGCACGGCTTTGAGCAGGTTCTGGAACAGGTGATGGTGGGTGTTGATCCAGCCCGGATACACCACCGAGTGACGCGCATCGATCACCCGCTCGCCGGACTGCTCTTCAAGGCCCGGGGCCATTTCGGCGATGCGCCCGTTGACGATGCGGATATCCACCGCACCGGCCCGAGCCCGCGGGCCACGCAGGCCTGTCATGACCGCCAGCGGGTTCTTGATCAGTATGTTTTGCAGTTGAGTCATGGTCGGCTCCAGTCAGAGGCTGTGTGTGGCGGATTTGCTGACGGCGGCATCAGGCGCGCTGACACCGTTGAGGGTGGCGTTGAGCAACACCGACACCAGGCAGGCGATGACCACGCTGCTGTGCAGGAAAGGCTGCGACCACTCGGGCAATTGCTTGAACAGGGGCGGGGCCAGCACCGGCACCAGGGCCGCGGCGATGGTGAAGCCGACGATCAGTACGTTGTAGCGATTGCGCTCGTAGTCCACCTTGGCCAGGGTCTGGATCCCCGCCGCCGCGACCACGCCGAACATGGCGATGCCGGCACCGCCGAGGGCCGCGGTCGGCATCGAAGCGATGATCGCACCGGCCTTTGGCACCAGCGCTACCGAGCACATCAACAGGCCGCTGATGGCAACGACCCAGCGGCTGCGCACGCCGGTGAGGATCACCAGCCCGACGTTCTCCATGAAGGCAATGAACGGAAACGCCGCGAACATCCCGGCGATGGTGCTGGCCAGGCCATTGGCGCGCAGGCCGTTGATCACCTGTTTTTCTTCAACCGGTTTGTCGACGATGTCACCGATGGCCACGAACAGCCCCATGGATTCGACCATCTGCACGATCATCACCACCACCATGGTGGCGATGGGGATCAGGCTGAAGGTCGGCAGGCCGAAGTAGAACGGGTAGGGCACGGTGAGCCATGGCGACTCTTGCACGCTGTGAAAGCTGCCCATGCCCAGCCCGTAGGCCAGCGCCGCGCCCACCAGCATGCCCACCAGCACCGCCATGTTGCGCAGCATCGGACTGCCGTAACGGTTGACCAGCAGGATGCTGAGCAACACCACCGCCGCAACGGCCAGGTACGCCGGCGCGCCGAAGTCGCTGGCATGCCGCCCGCCGCCGACCCACTCATAGGCTATCGGAAACAACTGCAAGCCGATCACGGTGACAATGCAACCGGTGACCACCGGTGGAAAAAAGCGCCGTAATCGACCCACGAACGGCGCCACCAGCATGGTGAAAATCCCCGCGCCGATCACTGCGCCGCAGACCCCGGTGAAACCGACTTCCGGATTGCTGCCGATGGCGATCACCGGTCCCACGCTGCTGAACGCCACGCCCTGGAGGATCGGCAGGCGCACGCCGAATTTCCAGAAACCGACGGCTTGCAGCAGGGTGGCGATGCCGGAGCAGAACAGCGTGGTGCTGATCAGCACCACCGTGTCGGCCTGGGACATCTTCAAGGCGCTGGCGACAATCAACGGCACCGCGATGGCGCCGATGTACGAGACGGCCATGTGTTGCAGGCCGAGGGTGAGCATTTGCCGCACCGGCAGAATCCGGTCGACGGGGTGGATGGTGGACGTTGCAGGGGTATTGGCTGACGACATGGGGAATCACCTCTTGCTGTTTTTATGCTGTAGAGAGGGGTATTCGTTCTGACGCCGATCGCCGGAACACCATTGATCCCAGTGGGAGCGAGCAGGCTCGCTCCCACCGTTTTTGGGTGTCCTGACTGTCTGGTATCAGTCATTCGTGTGCCCGGAACCGCCATCCACCGGCTCCGATGCCTTTTTTAGCCTGCCAGGCAGGCGGCAAAGCCCTGGTTCAGGGCCGCGCGGTCCAGGTCGCGGCCGATGAACACAATCTTGCTGGAGCGCGGTTCGGTGCCCCATGAAGTGGACGCCCGGAACTCGACGAGGCTGTGCACCCCTTGCAGCACGTAGCGCTGGTCCTGATCGGCCACCGCCAGCACGCCCTTCATGCGGTACAGGTTGTCGGCCTGCTCGCTGCGTAACTTCGTGATCCAGCGATGGAAGTCCCCCAGGTTCACCGCACCCTCCACGGTAATACCCACCGAGGACACACTCGGGTCGTGCTCATGGCCAGGTTCGTCATGGGCGTGGTGATGTTCATCGGCGTGGTCATCGTGCCCGGCACCGATCTCCATGAGTTTTTGCGTGGACTCGAAGGCCCCGATGCCAAGAATCTTCGACAGATTGATCTCGGCGTAGCTGGAGGTCACCAGATCCGCCGTGGCATTCAGACTCCGGATCTTGTCGCTCAGGGACGCCACTTCGGCGGCGCTGACCAGATCGACCTTGTTGATGACGATGCGGTCGGCGCAGACGATCTGATCTACCGCCTGGTTGTCCACGCCATCGAGTTGCAGGTCTTCCAGGTGCTGAGCGATGTGCTTGGCATCGACCATGGTGACGATGGCGTCCAGTTCCACTTCATCGGCAATCGGGTCGTTGATGAAGAAGCTCTGGGCCACCGGATACGGGTCGGCCAGGCCGCTGGTTTCGATCAGGATGTGGTCGAGCCGCACGGGCCGCGCCACCAGCTCGCGGACGATACGCACCAGGTCTTCGCGGACCTCGGCGGTGCAGCACACGCAGCCGTTGACCATTTCGTAGATTTCTTCGGTTTCAGAACTGAGTACCAGGTCGCCGTCGATGCCGACTTCGCCGAACTCGTTTTCGATCACGGCGATCTTGCGCCCGTGGTTTTCCTTGAGGATGTAGTTGAGCAGGGTGGTTTTGCCGGCGCCGAGGAAGCCGGTGAGGATGGTCACCGGGATTTTGGTATTCGGGGTCGGGGCGTTGAATGGACTGTTCATGTAGAGCTCCTTACTGACGAATGGGTCGCAGTGCTGTCAATTGTGGGCGCGGGCTTGCTCGCGATGAGGGCGTATCAGTCGGCATTGATGCTGACTGACCCATGGCTATCGCGATCAAGCTCGCTCCTGCAGGCTTTGTGCGTGGTTGGCGGGTATGACGGTTCTCTCCAGCGCAGCGCAGTTCCGGCGTCGAGGCCGAACAGATCGAGAACACGGCCGAGGCTGTGATCGACCATTTGCGCAAGGTCTCGCGGGCGGGCGTAAAAGGCCGGAACCGGTGGGGCGATGATGCCGCCCATCTCGGTGACGGCCGTCATGTTGCGCAAGTGGGCGAGGGTCAGCGGGGTTTCCCGGGCCATCAGTACCAGCGTGCGGCGCTCCTTGAGGGTGACGTCGGCGGCACGACCGATCAGGCCTGACGAGGTGCCGGTGGCGATCTCCGCCAGGGTGCGCATGGAACACGGTGCAACCACCATACCCAGGCAGCGGAACGAACCGCTGGCGATCCCGGCGGCCACATCGTCAGCGCGGTGGTAATGGCTGGCCAGTGCGGTGACGTCGGCCAGTTTGTAGTCGGTCTCGTGGGCCATGGTCAGCAGCGCGGCGCGGCTGATGATCAGGTGGCTTTCGATGTCGAGCTCCGCGAGCAATTGCAGCAGGCGCACGCCGTAGATGAAACCCGATGCACCGCTGATGCCGACCACCATGCGCGGGCGGTTCATGATTGCAGGCCTGCGAGCAGTTGACGCGCACGCTCGGCCACATCCTGATCCAGCTGCGCCTTGATCCCGTCGAAACCCGAACCGCGAGTGGCGTCCAGCCCCATGCGCGAGGTGGTGCCGTTGACAGAGGACGATGGGTCCAGCGGGCTGCCGGGCAGGCCATCGATGACGAAGATGTCCTGGTGCGGCTGGAAGTGCGTGGCCAGCGCCCACAGCACCTGGCTGTCGTCACTGATGTCGATGTCGCTGTCCACCGCGATCACGGTTTTCAGGTACGGGTCCCAGCCGAGCAGGGCGAGCATGATCTGCCGCGCCTCGCCGTTGCGACTCTGATCCAGGGCAACATAGCAATGAAAATGGGTGCCGGAGTTCGGGTAGTGCACGGCGGTGACGGCGGGGAAACGCGCCTTGAGTTTCTCGCTCATCTCCGCTTCCCGGGGCAGTCGCGCCAGGGTCAGGTGTTCGGCATAACGTCCGCCGACCACGTCCACCAGCCAGGCGTCCTTGCGCCGCATCAGGGTGTCGACCCGCAACACGTTATTGGTCGAGCGGTCCGAGGAATAGCCGCTGAATTCACCGAACGGGCCTTCTTCGGCGTAGGCCGCCGGATCGATGGTACCTTCCAGGACAAACTCCGCATGGGCCGGTACACCGATGCCATAGCGCGGAGTCTTGACCAGTTCCAGCGGAGCGCCAAACAGACCGCCAGCCACCGTGCGTTCATCACTGCCAAATGGCAGGCGTGCTGCTGCCGCGAGCATGAACAGCGGATGCGCGCCGACCACCATCGCCACGCGCAATTCTTCGCCGCGCTCGCGAGCGGTCTGCAGCATGCGCCACAAGTGACCGCGTGAATGCAGGCTGGTGGCGAGGGTCTGCCGGGAATGGCGCATCGAACGGTGATAGCTCATGTTGGCGATGCCGGTGACCGGGTCCTCGGCAATGATGATTGCGTTGGTGATGTACGGCCCGCGATCGCTGTCGAAGTGCTTGAGCATAGGTAGCAGCGCGAGGTCCATGGCCTCGCCTTCAAAAATCTCGTCGAGTATCGGGCCGGTTTCGACGTAGCGCGGTGCAATCGGGTGGTTGGCACGGGCCTGGAAGGTTTCGTGCAACTGTTCCGGGCTGACGCCGAAGATGCGTGCGATACGGGTCCGGGACGCGAACAGATTGGTAGCGACCTGCACACCGAGGCTGCCAACCTTCTCGCAGATCAGCAACGGGTCGCGACCCTGGGTGGCCAGGGCATCGACCAAGGCGGTGACGTCCTGATCGGCCGAAATCGATTGGTGAACGGTCAGCACATCGTCCGGGTATTGCCGGCGATAGGCGTCGATGAAATCGTGGAAGTCCTGGGTATCGCCGAGCGTAGAGAGGGTCATGGTTTCACCTCGTAAAAAGCAGGCGTGCAGGGCTGAGGGCGACGTTCGATCGACAAGCCGTTGGCCTGCCGGTCGATCGAACGCCGGGTCATCTGTACGCCTGTAAAGTCGCTGTGCTCTGGTTTTAAACGCTTAGAGGTAGGTCGTGGTCAGACGAATGTCTGCCTCGACCAGGTCCTTGGGTGGCGGTGTCGGTTCGATGCCGCACAACCGGGCAATGTTGTTGCCCAGATAGTCCTCAAGGTGATCTTCATCGATCCCCAGCCCTTGCGGCGCTGGCGAGCAAAGTACCTCCAGTTCCCGCAGCCACATTCCCGGTTCGTTCGGCGGCGAGTCAGTGCCGAAGACGATCTTGTTGCGCGGCAGGTCCTTGGCGAACTCGACGATCCGCGACTGGAAGCACCAGCCGGATTCGCAGTACACGTTCGGTGTATCCATGGCCATCCAGAATGCTTCGAACGAGTAGTTGCCACCAGTCTGGATACCGAAGTGGCCGATGATGAAATTGACCATCGGGAACTCGCGGATGATCGGGTAGAACATCGTCGGGATGGTGTACGGCCCGTCCCCGGTGTGAATCAGCACCACGATGTTGTACTTGGCGCACACCTTCATCGCCGGGCGCAGCCAGTCCAGCGCCCGGTCCGGGCGGTAGCCGTGCATGTTGGCGTGCAGCTTGAGCATCTTGAAGCCGTATTCCTTGATGTGGAATTCCAGCTCCGCCGCGCCGTTTTCCGGTCCCCAGCGCGGGTTGAAGTTGAAGTTGCCGATGAAGCGGTCCGGGTATTTCACGCACAGCTCGGCGACGTAGGACATGTAGTCACGCACGCCCTCACGACCCCGGCGGTTACCGTCGCGATAACCGGTGTTGCCCGGTGGCGGCTGGATGAAACCCATGTCGATGCGGCGCGGTTTACCGTTGATCATGTACGGACCGTCCATCAGCTTGAGCATGCGCTCGCCGGTGAAAGGTTCGCCGGTGTGGCGCCAGGCCTCGTCGACCAGGTTGGTGGGGTGCAGATGGGTATCGATAATCATCGGTTCAGCTCCTGGCCAGTTGCGTGGTGACGGGGCGCTTGAGTTGCGCCTCTGCTTCGGAAACGGAACGAGGTGGCGGGGTCGGTTCGAGGCCGATCATCTGGGCAGTGTTGTTGCCCAGATACGCTTCGAGGGTGTCCTCGTCGAGGTTCAACCCCTGCGGCGGCTCGTGGCACAACACTTCCAGCAGGCGCAGCCACATACCCGGTTCGTTCGGTGGCGTATCGGTACCGAACAGGATCTTGTGGGTCGGCAGGACCTTGGCGAACTCGACGATCCGCGACTGCAGGCACCAGCCCGATTCGCAGTAGACGTTGGGCAGCTCCATCGCCCATTGCATCGGTTCGAACACATAGACGCCGCCGGTCTGCACGCCGAAGTGCGCCATGATGAAGTCGACGTTGGGGAACTCCTTGATCATCGGCACCCATTCCGACGGGATGCTGTAAGGGCCGTCGCCGGTGTGCAGCTTGACCGGAATGCCCAGTTCGGCGCATTTCTCGAAGGCCGGGCGCACCCAGTCCATGGCTCGGTCAGGACGGTAGGCGTGCATGTTGGCCTGCATCTGGACCATCTTGAAACCGTGTTCCTTGACGTAGCGTTCGATTGCTTCGACGCCGTTTTCCACACCGCAGCGCGGGTTGTAGACGAAACAGCCGATGAAACGGTCCGGGTAGGTCTGCACCATTTTCAGGGTGTAGGCCATGTAGGCGTCGATGGACTCACGGCCACTGAGTTCGCCGTCGGTCCAGGTGTAGATGGTGTTGCCCTGCGGTGGCTGGATGAAGGCTTTGTCGATGCGGCGAGGCTTGCCGTTGACCATGTACGGGCCATCCATCATCTCCAGGAGACGCTCGCCGGTGAACGGGTCACCGTCATGCCTCCAGGCGAGGTCCACCAGATCGGTGGGATAGCAGCTGATATCGATGATCATTGAAGTCGATCTCCTGATAGCGGGGAAGGGAACCTTGCGGTTCGCAGCAGCCACGTCCCGGGCAATCGGCCATTTCTATGCGCGAAGAATCACGCATTCCCTCGCCTGGTCGCATCCGGCTCGGGACGCTGGCTGCTTGGGGGGAAGTATTGGAAGGGGGTGTCGGGTTCGTACAATATTAATTGGGCGAGGGGTTGATATGCGTTCGATATGGATATCGTTTCAGTGGTTGTTTTTGCCGGCGCCTTTGCTGGCAAGCCAGCTCCTACAGTTGTGTCGTATTGGCGCGAGTCCTCTGTAGGAAATGGCTTGCCAGCGAAGGCGTCAGAGCTGTGTCAGCAATGCCAACTGCTTGACTGCTTCAACCATCGGTGCCACCCGCTCGGCCTGACCCGGTGGCCACACCGCATACAGGTTGTAATGCGCCGCAATCTGCGCCTCGTTCAACGCCACCAGCCGTCCACTGCGCAACGCGTCGGCTGCCAACAAGCCACGCACCAGTCCCGCACCGACGCCGGCCTCGGCAGCGGCAATCAGGTTCGCCGCATTATCGAACACCACCCGTGCAGGTGGCTCGACGGGAGGCAGGCCGGCCGCATCCAGCCACGGAATCCATGACCGTCGCGTATAGCCCAACAACGGCAATTCAAGGATCTGCACCGGACTCAATGGCAGCTCCACACCATGACGCTCCAGCAGCACAGGTGAAGCCACCGCCATCACCCGATCCCCGCAAATCTGCGTCATCTCGCAGTCGTCCCAGTCGCCATAACCGTAGCGCAAGGCCAGGTCCACCCGCTCGAAAGCACTGCGATCGGAGCGTGGCATCGACAGCAGCACCACCTCATGGTCGGGCAACAAGTCCAGCAGTTGCGGCAGGCGCGGATTGAGCCAGCTCTGGGCCAGTTCGCTGTCGATGTCGAGAGTCAGGCGCTGGGCCACGCTGCGATTTTTCACCGAAGACAGCGCCCGGTCGATCTGCGCCAATCCGTCAGACAGCACGCTGGCGAAAAGTTGCCCGGCATCGGTCAGATTGCTGCCGCCGCCTTCGCGCACGAATAGCGGCTGGCCGATGAAGTCTTCAAGGGCGCGGATCTGCTGGCTGATGGCGCTGTGGGTCAGATCGAGTTTACGCGCCGCGCTGGAGAAACTGCCGCTGCGCGCCGCCTGGATAAACGCACTCATGGACTGCACCGACGGGTATCGCTTGTACATGCTGTTAGTCCTACTTACACAGGATGGCAGAAATCGTCGCTGGCCCGATTTTCCCAAGGTTTTCAATAATCGATCACCAGGCCTGCACAAAGACGGGCCGCTCTTTTGGAGCCTGACAATGATCGAATTCACGGTAAACGGCGAACGACGCGAGCTGGCAGAGACATCTCCCTCCACGCCCTTGTTATGGGTGTTGCGTGATCACTTGAAACTCACCGGCACCAAGTTCGGCTGCGGCATGGGCCTGTGCGGTGCCTGCACCGTACACCTGGACGGCGTCGCGGTGCGCTCCTGCCAGTTGCCGGTCGCCGCCGTAGCGGGGCACCACATCACCACCATCGAAGGATTGTCACCCACTGAACAGCATCCGCTGCAACTGGCCTGGGTTGCCGAAGATGTGCCGCAATGCGGTTACTGTCAATCGGGTCAGATCATGTCAGCCGCCGCGCTGCTCAACACAGGTGCCGCGGTGACCGACGATTCGATCCGCAATGCCATGTCCGGCAACTTGTGCCGCTGCGGTACATACGGTCGGATCAATAAAGCGATCAAGCGCGCGGCCAACGCGCCGAAGGAGGCGTGATGACGATCTCCCCGATGGATGTTTCGCGGCGCGTGTTTCTCAAGCAAACCGCGACCGTTACCTGCGGTCTGGCCATTGCCTTTTACCTGCCTTCGAGTCTGGCCGCGACTGACCCGAAAACCTCGGTGCCGGCAAGCGAATTCGAGCCCAACGCCTGGGTACGGATCCTGCCGGACGGCACGGTGAAGCTGGTGGTGCACAAGCACGACTCCGGCACTGGAACGCATACCGCGTTGGCCGCCTGTGTGGCCGAGGAACTGGACGTCAACCCGATGACCGTGCAGGTGATCTCGCCGGAAGATCCGTTCCTCGAAACCTACATTCATCCGATCTGGAAAGTCTTCTCAACCGGCGGCAGCACCAGTGTTTCGCTGGAATACGACCGCCTGCGCATGGCCGGCGCCACGGCCCGGGCGCTGCTGATCGCGGCGGCTGCCAAACAGTGGAAAGTCAGCCCCGATAGCTGCATCACCGAAGAAGGCCGTGTGATTCATGGGGAGAGCAAACGCAACCTGGGCTACGGCGAACTGGTGGGCGTCGCCGCGCATCTCTCGGCCCCGGCCAAGGTCTCGCTCAAGGACCCGGCACAGTTCAAGTACATCGGCAAACTGCGGCACAAGCGCGATGCCCAGGCCAAGGTCTGCGGGCGCTTCCAGTACAGCATCGACGTGGTGCTGCCGGACATGCTGGTGGCGGTGATTCAACGCGCTCCCGTGCTGGGGGCGAACGTTGTGGCGGTGGACAGTGCGGCTGCGCTGCAAATACCCGGCGTGCGCAAGGTGATCACAGTGCCGGGGCGTCCCGATGTACTCGGCGGCAACGTCGAAGGCGTGGCGGTGTTGGCGGACAGCTACTGGGCCGCGCATCAGGGCCGCGAATTGCTCAAGGTGCAGTGGAGCGACTCGCCGCTGGCGGGTTTCGACAGTGATGAACTGGCCAAGGCCCAGGTAGCGGCGCTGGCGGACAAAGGCGCGCAACGGGTGTCCGCGATGGCGGCGGGCGATGTGAACGCACAATGGCCAGACGCCGCGAAGCTGCTCGAAGCCGATTACCGCATGCCCTACAAGGTGCAGAATCCGCTGGAACCGATCTGCATCACCGCGCAGGTCAAGGACAACGCCATCACCTATTGGGGAGGGGTGCAGGTGCCGTCGTCGGCGCTGGAAGCGGCGCAAATCGTGTGCAAGATCACCAAGGACAACGTCACCATCAACGAGTTGGTGTCCGGTGGCAGCTTCGGTGCGCGAGAGGCCAAATACTGGCTGTTCGAAGTGGCCTACCTGGCGCAGCAAGCCAGGGTGCCGGTAAAACTGATGAACAGCCGCGAAGACGAAATGCGCTCATTGTTCATGCACCCGGCCACGCTGCACCGGGCCAAAGGTGCGCTGGATGCGCAGGGCCGCTTGACCGCGTTGCGGCTCGAGGCGGTGTCGCCGGCCTCGCCGGAACAGTGGGAGCCGGGCTATTTCGAGCGCCCCGACAAAATGGACTACAGCACCACCGAAGCCATCACCGCGTGGGATTTCGCCTATCGCCCGGCCAACCTCGACCTGACGTGGGTCAGGCACGAGAGCCAGGTGCCCAGCGGTTGGTATCGCTCGGTGAGCTTCATTCCCAACGTGTTCGCCGTGGAAAGTTTCATGGATGAATTGGCCCATGGCGCCGGGCAAGACCCGCTGGCCTTCCGCCTGGCCAACATGAAGGATCGGCCACCGCATGTCGCCGTTTTGAAAAGCGCCGCCGAACGCGCCGGTTGGGGCCAGCCGCTGCCCGAAGGCACGGCGCTGGGGATCGCCACCAACCAGGGATACACCAGCTTCATTGCGGTGGTTGCGCGCCTGTCGCGAAAAGAAGGCGCGATCAAGGTCGAGAAGCTCACCTGTGTGGTCGATTGCGGCTTGGCGGTGTCGCCAGGCGGAGTCGAAGAGCAGATCTACGGCGGCTTGATGTGGGGACTCGGCCATGCGCTGTTCGACCGGATGGACATCAAACAGGGCAGGGTGGTGCAGAGCAACTTCCATGATTACCGGGTGACGCGCATGTCGGACATGCCGGCGGTGGACATCCTGGTCATCGATGGCGAACCAGGTAAACCCGGTGGCGTTGGCGAACTGGGCAGCCCGTCGGTGGCCCCGGCGATTGCCAATGCCCTGTTCAGCCTGACCGGGGTGCGTCAGCGCTCTACACCGCTGAACCTGGGATAGCGGACATGGACTTGCGCTTGCTGAGGTACTTCATGGCCCTGGCCGAAGAGCTGCATTTCGGCCGAGCCGCCAACCGCTTGCATATCTGCCAGCCACCCCTGAGCCAGCAGATCCGTCTGCTGGAGGAGGAACTGGGCACGCCGTTGTTCGAACGCAGCCATCACCGGGTCAAGTTGACCGCCGCCGGGCAGATGCTCAAGGAACAGGCGCCGCTGGTGTTCGAACAACTCGACCGCGCGCTGGACCTGACGCGCCAGACCGGCCGTGGCCAGTTGGGCGAATTGGAAATCGGCATGATCAGCTCGGTAATGGTCGGGGTGCTGCCACGGGCGTTACACCTGTTTCGCGAGCGTTATCCGCAAGTGAACTGGCACCTGCATGAGATGACCCCGGCAGCGCAAGTCAAGGCGCTCAAGGAGAAGCGTATAGACGCCTGCGTATTTCGGGTCGGCTATGACGACCCGCAATTGCGCAATGAACTGTTGATCTACGAGCCCATCCGGGTGGTCATGCCGGTTGATCATCCGTTGGCAAGGCGCGAAGCCCTGGCACCGTCGGATCTGGCTCAGGAGCCATTTGTCGCCCTGGAATTGAAACAATCGCGGTTCGCCGACTTTCTCTTTCAGTGCTGCATCCAGGCCGGCTTCACCCCACAGATCCGCCAGCAGGTGATCGAGGTGCAAACCTTGCTCAGTCTGGTGCGTGCCGGTTTCGGCGTGGCGTTGCTGCCGGCGTCCATCGAGCAATTGGCGCCGGCGGGCCTGGTATTCCGGCGCCTGACTCCGGCATTGCCGGAGGTGCCGCTGTACGCCACATACCGCGCGGACGATGATTCGCCGGTGCTCAAGCTGTTTCTTGATACTTTGCGCGAGCTAGTTCTTGAGGAAGGGGGTGGTTGAACTTGAGAATCGCAACTGTGAGAAAGATTTGAGCCAGAGTGGCGGAGTTTCGGCGAGTACCGGGTTGGATTGGATGGGTGAGTTGATATCCAGACATATAATTTAACATAATATACATTACACGTAACATCGTGTATCAATATTAGGCCGGTTGCGCAGTGCTTTTTAACGCCTTGGATCTAACCCCAGGAAGCCTGCTGACTGATCGAGGCTCTCCTGTGGTATTCAATCATCGGATCGCCGCTTACTCTTCGACCAATCATCGAATGGCTCCTTTACCTGACACATCGCTTTCAACATTTGTCGTCCTGGATTTTGTTCCAGCGACAGGAACCCTTACCGTTGCTACAGATTTTGGTTGCCGTGCAGGTTCATCTGGTTTGAACCGTAGTTTCAACATTACCTTACCGCTCAATGCGTAGCCTTCATCAGGATCAACCACCGAGCATGATGCTGAGTGAAATCTGCAGCGTTCAGCATGGAGTTAGTGCGCAGAATTCAACTACCGTCATTCTCGATAATCGATAAAGCCCGCTGATCTGTATTCCGGTAATGCGACGCCAACAAGCTGGATCTCTCTGAAACCCTCATGTAGGAGCTGCCGAAGGCTGCGATCTTTTGATCTTGCCCTTTGCCTTGGAGAACCAAAAGATCGCAGCCTCGTTGCACTCGACAGCTCCTACACAGGAGCGAACCCGCAACTACAGGCAGCTTTTAACAGGCCTCTCCCAGGAGAGAATTCCCCACGCCAAAACTACAACTCAACTAAACGTCCATTTAGTAGAGTTATTGCTCTACACGGATGACCCCGCCCTTACATGAACCCCGCCGCGAACCGCCCACGCAGATATTCGACAAAAACACTGACTGCTCTCGGTACATGTGCCGAATAAGGACGCACCAGATAAATGTCCTCCGGGAACGCCCCTACTGACCGCCATGCCGGCAGCACCTGGACCAGTGCTCCGCTTTTGAGCCCGGCTTGAGCGGTGAAGTCAGGCAATAATGCGATACCCAAATCCGTCAGCGCCGCATCACGCAACGCTTCGCTGTTGTTGGTGGCGAAGATGCCTTTGACCGGCACGGTCAGCCGCTTCCCCGCCATCTGCGCGTCCTCGATTGCCTCGAAGGCCCATGCCGGCGTGTCGCTGCCTCGCGGGTAAAACAGGCAGCTGTGCCCTGCCAGATCATCCGGATGCCGAGGCTCGCCGAATTTCTCCAGGTAGCTGCGGGTGGCGACCAGCACGGAACGGGTCGGGCTGAGTTTCCAGGCGACGTGGGTATCCGGGATCTGATTGCTGTGCCGGATGGCGAGGTCGAAACCCTCGGAAGCAATGGAGGAAATCTGGTCGGAAACGTCGAGTTGGACCCTGACTTCGGGGTATTCCTGGAAGAAGCCAGCGAGTACCGGTACCAGTTGCTGGCGGGCGAAGGCGACCGGCGCGGTCAGTCGCAGCAGGCCTCGGGCGACACCTGCGGAATCCCGGACATCGGAAAAACTGCGGGCGATTTGTTCGTAGGCACTACGCACGTCACTGACCAGCGCGTTTCCCGCATCAGTCAATCGCACGCTGCGGGTCGTGCGTTGCACCAGGCTCAACCCCGTGGCTTTCTCCAGCTCGGCAATGCGCTGACTCACGGCCGACTTGCTGACTCCCAACCTCAGCGCAGCCGCGGTATAGGTCCCCTGCTCTTCCAGGATCGCCAGCCAGTGCACGTGGGTCCAGAGTTGTTCGACTTCCACTTTAGCCATGGTTGGAGTGTTCTCGTCTGTTGACGCTCAGGCTCGTTAAAAACATGTCCGCAAAGACCCGCAAGGCTTCGCCGTTTTGCTCAAGCTTCGCGCGCAACACCGCCCCCTCCCAGCCGATCCAGAAAAACGCAGCCAGACGCGCACAATCGGCATCTCTGGCGATTTCCCCAGCGGCCTTGGCTTCTTCCAGGCAGCGCTCGAACCGGGCCTGCCAATCCAGCAGCACTCCAGAGAGTTGTCCGCGAAAGGATTCAGGTAATGCGCCCATCTCCTGACCCAGATTGCCGACGAGGCAACCTCTATGGAAATCGAAACGCTGCATGCCGAGCTCCGCGTCCTCGCAAAAGGCTGCGATGCGCTGAAGTGGAGTGAGGCTTTGATCGAGCAGAAACCGGTCGATCTTGCGTACGAAATAGGTCGCGTACAGCGTGATCAACTCGCTACCGAACGCTTCCTTGCTGGCAAAGAAGTGGTAGAACGAGCCTTTCGGCACGCCGACCGACTTGAGTATTTCGTCAATGCCAGTCGCGGAAAAACCCTTTTCCGTCAAGGCGGCAACGCCCGCACGGCAAAGGGTTTCTCGTGTTTCTCGATGGTCGCCTGCGGCTTTCGCCGGTCGACCGCGTTTGCGAGGGGTAGCAGGAATGTTCGTCATGGGCCGATTAATAGACTGATCGTCTTAATCAATCAACTGATTTCTCATCCGGAGCTCCCCTCATTCACGCAGCAGCCTTATTTAGCGGTCGGCATCGCGAACTCGGCGCCCTTGCCGATGCTTTCCGGCCAGCGTTGCATGATGGATTTCTGCTTGGTGTAAAAGCGCACACCCTCCTCGCCATAAGCATGCATATCGCCAAACAGGCTCTTCTTCCAGCCACCGAAACCCTGCCAGGCCATCGGCACTGGAATTGGCACGTTGATGCCGACCATACCGACCTGAATGCGACGGCTGAATTCACGGGCGACGTTGCCATCGCGGGTGAAACAGGCCACGCCGTTACCGAATTCATGGTCGTTGACCAGCTGCACAGCAGTGGCGAAATCATCGACGCGCATGCAAGCCAGCACCGGCCCGAAGATTTCTTCTTTATAGATGGTCATTTCCGGGGTGACGTTGTCGAACAGCGTGCCGCCCATCCAGAAGCCTTCCTCGCAGCCTTCGCCAGCGTCGGAGCTATTGAAGTTGCGACCGTCCACCAACAGTTGCGCGCCTTCCTTGACACCCTTTTCGATGTAGCCAGTGATGCGCGAGTGCGCAGCCGGGGTAACGATCGGGCCCATTTCTGCGGCGAGGTTGCGGCCATCCAATACTTTGAGTTCCTTGGTGCGTTCCACCAATTTCGGAATGACTTTGTCAGCCACATCGCCCACCAATACGGCTACCGAAATCGCCATGCAGCGCTCGCCCGCCGAGCCGTAGCCCGCGCCGATCAAAGCATCGACGACCTGATCGACGTCGGCGTCAGGCATGACCACCATGTGGTTCTTCGCGCCGCCCAGGGCTTGTACACGCTTGCCGTGACGGGCGCCGGTTTCGTAGATGTAGTTGGCGATCGGCGTGGAGCCGACGAAGGAAACGGCTTTCACGTCAGGGTGTACCAGCAGCGCATCAACGGCTTCTTTATCGCCTTGAACCACGTTGAACACACCGTCAGGCAAGCCGGCCTGCTTCAGCAGATCGGCCATGAACAGACTGGCGCTCGGATCGGTCGGGCTTGGCTTGAGGACGAAGGTGTTGCCCGCAGCGATCGCCACCGGGAACATCCACATCGGTACCATCACCGGGAAGTTGAACGGCGTGATGCCGGCGACCACGCCCAGAGGCTGACGCAGGGTCCAGTTGTCCATGTTGGTGGACACCTGATCGGAGAAGTCGCCCTTGAGCAACTGAGGAATGCCGCAGGAGAACTCGACGATATCGATACCCCGGGCCACTTCGCCCTGGGCATCGGTAAAGACCTTGCCATGCTCGGCGGTGATCAGGTGCGCCAGTTCATCTTTATGCTGGTTCAACAATTCCAGAAATTTGAACAATACCCGGGCACGGCGGATAGGCGGAGTGTTCGACCAGGCAGGAAACGCGGCCTCCGCGGATGCCACGGCGGCATCTACGTCTTCGATGCTGCCCAGGCGAACATGGGTGCTGACCGCGCCGGTGGCAGGATTGAAAACCGGCTGAGTGCGGGCGCCGCTGCCGGTAACGTGGACACCGTGGATGTACTGAGCAACTTCTTTGTTGTCGTTAGCATTGGTCATGACAGGTCTCGCTGCGGTGGTGAATATGAATTTCACCGTCAGATTAAGCAGCGCCTGCCCGCCTGACTACGGCAGAAAAGTGAATTGATTGTTCGCTGTGGTGAACAATCGGCATGACAGCCATCTGGCACTTCAGATGCGACGCAGAGCTTCTTCGTGATGCATGGCCAGATGCCCGGTCTTGTCGCTTTTCACTTCGTATTGAGGACACTCTGGGGAAGCGGGCCGGTGCCGGCCCATGAACTCCACATCCTTGACGTGTACCTTGGTGACCTTCCCGCGGATCTCCCCTGCTTCGGAATTCCAGCAAACGGCGTCGCCGATTTTGAATGCAGTGGTCATTGGGTGCTCCTTGGAAGATAGCGTCTTGCCGGTCCATTCAACTCCATCAGCGCGGAACCGGCAACGGAGAGTCGCTACCGAGGCTATCGGCCCAAGTCTGTATGGCCTGGTGATCGATGACACCTCGCTTGTCTACATCGACCGCAAAAACGTACGTCAGATCGGCTCCAACGCCAACTGTTCATGTGAATACACCGGATAATCCACATACCCCCGCGCCCCACCCCCGTAAAACGCCTCCCTCCCCGCTTCAGCCAGCGGCCAGCCAAAGCGCAGGCGATCCACCAGATCAGGATTGGCAATGAACGGCCGGCCAAACACCGCCAAATCCGTCAGGCCTTCATCGATCGCCTGCCTCGCCGTTTCCGCGGTAAAACCTCCCGACAGTACAAAACTGCCATCGAACGCCGCCCGAAAGGCCTTGTGAAAATCCGGGTCTCCCAAGTGGCTGGCATGCAGGTAGGCAATTCGTCGTTGCGACAGCGCGCCGGCCAGTGCCAGCCAGGTTGCCTGTTCATCTTCGAACGGATGCAGATCCGCCAGCCGGGCGAAGGGTGAAACACGCACTCCCACACGTTCATGGCCGATCTGCGCACTGATTTCGTCGACCGTCTCCAGCAGCAGGCGCAGGCGATTGCTGATCGAGGCACCGCCATAGCGATCTTCACGGGTATTGAGCCCGCAGTTGATGAACTGCTCGAACAGAAATCCGTTGCCCGCATGAATTTCCACGCCGTCAAATCCCGCCGCCATGGCATTGAGCGCGGCCTGCCGGAAGTCGGCGATGACCTGGCGAATGCCATTGGCATCCAACGCCACAGGCAGGCTGGCGGCAACTTGCGCGGGTTGACCGTCGCTGTCGTAGGCGTGAACCAGGGTTTGCGCCGCCGTCACCGCCACAGCCGAAACCGGCGATTGCCCGTCCAGTAAGGAGACGTGAGAAACACGCCCCACATGCCAGAGCTGGATGAATATGCGCCCGCCGGCCCGATGCACCGCATCGGTCACGCGCTTCCAGCCTTCGATCTGCGCATCGGTGTGGATGCCCGGCGTGTAGAGATAGCCTCGTCCCTGTATGGAGACCTGGGCACTCTCGGTGATGATCAGTCCGGCGCTCGCACGTTGGGCGTAATAGGTCGCCATGTCGGCGGACGGCACGGTGTCGTGGGCACGAGCGCGGGTCATGGGGGCCATGACGATGCGGTTAGACAATGGCAAACCGGCCAGATCATAAGATTCAAAGAGCGATGACATGAACTGATTCCTCCCGCAGACAATGGGCCGGCTCACACGTGTGATGGAAAGTGCGGCAAGACGTACTCGCCGAGCTCATCGAGAATTTCGCCGTAAGGCTGGACGCTGACCTTGGGATTGAGCGCGATGTGCGAAACCCCGGCCGATTGCGCCTGCTCGAGGTAATTGCGCAGGCCGTTGCGCCCGGCGCGGAAGCCGCCCTGGATGCGCTGGAAAGGCTGATCCGGGTTGCTGCTCAGATCCAGATAGCCACCCAGCCCCAAGGGTTTGAAGGCCTCGCGTCCCTCGGCTTCATTCACCAGTCCATGCCAGTGCTCACCCAGCGAGGCCAGACGCTCCGGGCTCTGCACACCACCCAGGTAACCGTCGAGGTTCTGCGCCAGCCATTCGATGCTCTGCTGCGCCTGGCCAACCGCGATGGAAGGAACCCGGCCGTACAGAGCCTTCGGCACCAGATCGAGACCGCCGGACGATCCGCCGAAGCGCTCGGAGCGAAACTTCGGAAAACGCTGCTCGAGCAAGGTGCGAAACACCGAATAGGCATCCCGATAACGTTCGCCACGGGATTCGAAATCGATCCCCAGCATCGGGTAATCACTGAATCGATCGCCCGAGGACAGCCCCAACACCAACCGGCCTTCGCTCAGTTGATCCAGAGATGCCGCTTGCTTGGCCAGGTACATTGGCTCGCGAGTCGGCAGCACGATGCCGGTGGTACCGAGCACGATGCTGCGGGTGGCCGCGGCCAGATAGCCGATATAGACGAGGGGCTCGAAGATCTGTGCGACGTCGCCGTAGTTCGGGTCATAGAACGGGATGTCGCGCATCCACAACGCGCCCACACCGAGCGCTTCGGCGCGTTGCGCCATTTCGACGTGATCGCGCATGGTGGGCGCAGGGCGACCGGGATGGGTTTCCAGAGGCAGGATCAAGCCGATGGTCAGCGCCTGCGGCTTGAACAGACGTTGAAAACCGGGATGGCGCTCGAGCATCGGATGCGGAGTTGGCGAAGTGGTCGAGCGTTGAATGGCGTGGGTCATGGTGGCAGTCCTCACAAGTGGCGATGACTGCATCTTTATTGAATCCTGCGCCCGGATAAACCGCATCCGGCGACCATTACCCGGTCCTTGAATTCCCCAATCGAATCATTTTTCCCAAGGCACGCCCGCTTCCCAGTGGCTCACCATCAGATCGATGAAGCTGCGAACCCGAGGCGATAGATGCCGCTTGTTCGGATACACCACCCTGATGGGATCCGGTGGCGCGCGGTAAGACCGGAGCACCTCGACCAGGGCTCCGTCACGCAGGTCGTTGCCGGTGATGTAGGTCGGCAGGTGAATCAGGCCAATGCCTGTCAGCGCCGCTTCGCGCATGGCTTCGGAACTGTCGATATTCAGCCGCCCCGGCAGCTCGTGCAGGTGCAGGCCGGCTGGAGTCTGGTAACGCCAGGCGACGGTTCGCTCGCCGCTGCCAAAGGCGATGGTGTCATGGCCAGCCAGTTCATCCGGTGTTTGCGGTACGCCGGAACGGGCCAGATATGTTGGCGAGGCGCAAGTTGCGTACTGCTGCCAGCCCACGGTGCGGGTCAGCAATTGCGAATCTTCCTTCGGCGCGCCAATACGAATGGCGATGTCGACCCCCTCCTCGACCAGATCGACGAAGCGATCGGTGAACCACACATCCGCGCGCAGCTCAGGCCACTGCTTCAGGTAGGCATCGAGAAGCGGCAGGATATGGCGCTGGCCGAACGAAAGCGGCGCGGTGAGCTTGAACGTGCCGGTGGGCCGACCACGACGCAGGGCCATGGTGGCCTCGACTTCATCCAGATCCTCGAGAATCTGTCGCCAGCGCTCATAGGCGACCTGTCCCTCATCCGTCAGGCTCAGTTTGCGGGTGGTGCGATTGAGCAGCCGCGCGCCCATGCGGCTCTCCAGGCGAACGATGCTTTTGCCCACGGCCGAACGCGTCAGGCCAAGCGAATCCGCCGCCGCGGTGAAACTGCCCGCCTTCACGGCCGCGACAAAGGCGGCAATGTCGCCGAATCGGTTGGCTTCCATCGAATGCGTTCTCCAGAACATCCAGTAAGTGCGTTACGGCGTATCAGACATCTACTATCCGTCGAAGCATAGCGCCGGGTGAGTTGCGAATATCGAATGCGGGGCGCACATTGTTTCGGCAATGTCCCCTCCGGCAAATGCCCCCCTCACTACAGGATTGATTGACCATGATCCTCAAACGCGTAGGTTCACAACCCTCGATCAAGGCCCCTGAAGCCTATTTCACCGGCACCGTCCGCATGGACCCGCTTAACAATCCCCCGGAGCCGGCACGGGTGTCAGTGGTCAGTGTCACCTTTGAACCCGGTGCCCGAAGCGCCTGGCATACCCATCCGCTCGGTCAGACGCTGATCGTCACCGCCGGCTGCGGCTGGACCCAGTGTGAAGGCGAACCCATCGTGGAGATTCGCGCCGGTGACGTCATCTGGTGCCCACCGGGCCACAAACACTGGCATGGCGCGGCCGCGAACACCGCCATGACCCATATCGGCGTTCAGGAAGCCCTGGATGGTGTGAGCGTGGTCTGGATGGAAAAGGTGACCGACGAAGAATACAACGTCGGCCCAAGCGGATCATTGTAGGAGCACGGTACCCAGCCGTCAGCCCATGTGGCAAGTTTGCCGCGCTGGCTTACACTCCGTACACCTATGCCAATCAATGTCTGTTTCACGGATCGATACTTCCCACGTCAATCGGGCGTCACGTCATGATTCGGGTGAAGCCAACATGAAATCGGTCACGGCCTTTCTCAACAGTTTGCTGGGTGCCGGCGCCTTGATGGCGACGAGTACCTGTGTCGATGCGGCCAGTTTCAAGACCAGCTTCGATTGTGCCAGCACCACGCTCTCCATTGAAAAACTCATCTGCCGCGATTCGCAACTGGCGAAGATGGATCTCGAACTGAATCGACTCTATCGCCTGGCGCTCACCGATGAACACTCGGTTCCGCTGCCCGACAAAGTCATGATTGATCAGCAGTTCTGGCTCGAAGAGCGCAACCATTGCGCCTCCGAGCGCGATCCCAAGACCTGCGCGATCGATGCTTATGCCGAGCGCGCGCACCAGTTGCGTCAGGGGTCGGCCATCGTTCGCACCAAGGATCCGGACCGACTCACCGAAGGCCCGATGGCCTATCGTTGCCCCGGACTGAACGCACCGCTGGCCGCGACCTTTTTCACCACGCAGCCGGGCGTGGTGTACCTGAAATGGGCGAAGAGTTCGATCACGCTGAATCAGGTGCCCAGTGACATGGGCAACCGTTACATCGGCAAGGACAGCCTGGGGCCTTACAGCTTCTGGCAGGACGGTGGCGTGATTCTGTTCCAGAAGCCCGGCGGCAAAGAGACGAGCTGCACCGCCGAGCCGATCGGCTGAGATTCAGGGCGTACGGCGCTGACCGTGACGCCCCTTGAAATCGATCAGAGCGCACTCTCCTCCGGCGGCCGGTCCTGCACCCACTGCCAGAACAGTTGATAGCCCAGGGCGAGTATCACCGGGCCGATGAACAGGCCGATGATGCCGCTGGTGACCATCCCGCCCAAGGCGCCGATCAACACCACCGGCATCGGCACATCGACACCCCGTCCCAGCATCAGCGGCTTGAGTACGTTGTCCACCAGCCCTGCCACGAACACATAGATGGCGAAGACGATGGTCGCCGTGTTGGCACCTTCTGTGGCAAAGACGTAGGCGATCACCGGCAGCGTAATCAGTGTCACCGGCAGTTGCATGATGCCCAGCAGCAACACCGCCAGAGCCAGCAGCCCCGCGCCGGGAATGCCCTTGAACACGAAGCCCAGGCCGACCAGCAGCATCTGGATAAAGGCGATGCCCACCACCCCGAGCGCCACCGCGCGAATGGTTGCGGTGCACAGGGCGGCGATTTTCGGTCCTCTTTCCGGACCGCTGACCCGCGAGGCGATCTGCACCGCGGCGCGGCTGCCACCTTCACCGTGGGCCATGAAGATCCCGGCAATGATCAGCGCGAAGATAAAGGTCAGGAACCCCATGCCGACCCCGGCGAGTTTGCCCAGCAGGGTCATGCTGACGCCCTTGATTTGCGGGATGTATTTCTCGGTCAGGCCCGGCAGATCGGTGGCCGCCTGCAGCCAGATCGCCGAGATCGTTTTGCCCACCACTGGCACTTCGGCGATGGAGTCAGGCGGCGGCGGAATGTGGATGCCTTCGTTGCGCACTACGGTCATGGCGCCGTCCACCGAGTCGGCAATCGAGGTACCCAACAGATAGATCGGTACCATCAGGATCACAATGGACACCAGAATGATCAGCGTGGCAGCGCGACCTTCCTTCTGCCCCATCGGGCCCATGAGCTTCTTCTGCAACGGATAAAGCGTGATTGCCAGAATCACCGACCACAACATCAGGTCGCGGAACGGGCTGAAGATTTCAAAGCAGAACAGCACCAGCACCACGATCAGTCCGGCGCGGATCAGTACATCGAGCAGCCCGCGGGACCAGGTTTTCTCTGAGAGCTGAGTGGGCAACATCGAAGTCTCCTGGCAGATCACTGCGAAGATAGAGTCGGTTTGCCCAGCATAGACGGACGGTCGCAGGCTCGCGAAAAAGTTCAATAAAACTGATCGGCTGCCGCAGTGGATGAACAACTGTGGGAGTGTTTGGGATCGGTTGGGAAATTGGCGGAAGGTAGCCGGAGTCGAACCTGCCCGGGAACGGATGCCGTCCCCAACCGGGTTTGAAGCCCGGCCGCGCCACCGGGCGCGATTACCTTCCTTGAAATCAGTCCGTTCGCCGCGCCAGCGCGTTGTCCGTGCGAATCTGGCGGCGGTCGCCCATGCGCCGGGTGAGGCCCAGCCGATCGAAGTATTCCAGAATCTGGATGCTGCGCTTGCGCCCAACCCCCAGTGCATCGCGAAACGTGGTTACCTGGATCACCGGGTCATCCTCGGCCAGTTGCAACAGCATAGCCGCCAATTGCCGAATCACCGTATCGGTGTAGAACAGGTCACGCACCACCTGATGCAGCAACCCCAACCGCGCCATCTTGCGCAATAGCGCGCGCACCGTGGTTTGGTCGTGCCCAAGGTCGCGCACCCATGGCGGATTGAAACCGGCCGCGTCGAACTGCGGTTGCAAGCGCTGCCACAGAGCCTCGTCCTCTTCACTCAGGCGCACTTGATGGGCCGGCCGATGCAACCACGGCCCGCTGGCGGCAATCAGACCAGCGCCCAGCATTTCATCGAGCAGACACAGGAAGGTCGCACGCTCCAGCACCGTACCGCTGAAGCGCCGCAAGCGATCACGATCCGGCCCCATCTGATCCGGCTCTTGCTCATGAAAACGCGTCAGATGCTCCAGCACCCCGTCTTTCAGAGCCTGCCAACGAACCGAGTCGAATAACACCGGGCCCGTGCGCGTCTCGATCAGCCGCACGCTTTCAGGCAGCGTCCAGCCGGCACGGGGACGGTTGAACTGACGCTCCAGGCGCTGCGGATCGAGCCCGGTGCCGCTGTTGACCAGCAGCGCCGGCAAAAGGGTTTCGATGTCGAAGGCGCGGCTCAACGCCCGCAATTGCGCCAGTCGCTCCGGACTGCGCCGCTGCCGGGTCGGTGCGAACGGGTCGAGCACCCGACCACCGCCCAGAGTGCGCTGCGCGCTCTGGTCACGCAGGATCAGCGGATCACCCTTGACCACCTGCACCGGTCCATTGAGCAGCAACTGCGCGAACATGCGCTCGCCCGGCGCCACGCTCGCGCCCTCCAGCAAGGCCACGCGACCGATCACGTCCTGGGTGCCGACATGCACGTGCACCGGCTGAAAGTGCTCGAAGGCGCGGGATTCGCTGGCCAGCAACTGCAGATCGATGTCCAGTCGTTGAGTCGGCGCATACAGCCATTCCGAAGCCAGCCACTGCCCCCGATGAATCTGCTCCAGCGCCAGCCGTTCGCCACTGATATTCAACGCCACACGCTGCCCGGCCATGGCGGTTTCAGCGGTCTGATTCTGTGCGTGCAAGCCCCGCACCCGCACCGTCTTGCCCGACGGCCCAAGCTGCAGCGCATCACCGACCGCCACCTGACCCGACAGCGCCGTACCGGTGACCACTATCCCCGCACCCGCCACGCTGAAGGCTCGGTCGATCCACAGGCGAAATCCGCCTTCGAGACTGCGTTGCTGCACCTCACGCTGGGCCCCCAGCAGGGACTCGCGCAAGGCTTCGACGCCTTCCCCGGTCAGGCTCGACAACGCCATCAAAGGTGCATTGGCATAGGGACCGGGTGCCAACAATGCGCTGATCTGCTCCCGCACTTGCTGCACCCTGGACGGGTCAACCCGGTCGCATTTGCTGATGGCAACCAATGCCCGTGGGATACCCAGCAACTCGACAATCGCCAGATGTTCACGAGTCTGCGGCATCACACCGTCATCCGCCGCAACCACCAGCAAAACCAGATCAATGCCCTGCGCCCCGGCCAGCATGTTGTGGGTGAAGCGCTCATGCCCCGGAACATCGATAAACCCGGTGAGCCCCGCACCCGGCGCCAGCTCAGCGTAAAGGTAGCCGAGGTCAATGGTCATGCCCCGCTCGCGCTCTTCCCGGCGCCGGTCCCCGGCCTGCCCGGTCAGGGCCTGGAGCAACGCGGTCTTGCCGTGGTCGATGTGCCCTGCGGTGCCGACAATCACCCTGCCCGCTCCTCCCCTTGCAATTGATCCAGTTGCGCCAGCCACGCCGTCTCGTCGTCCAGCTGGCGCAAGTCCAGCCACAAGGCGTCGTCATCGATGCGCCCCAGCACCGGGATCGGCAAGCCACGCAGCGCCTCCTCCAGCCCCAGCAGACACCGCCCGCGCAGACGCTTCGAAGTCAGCGGCCGCACACACAACGCCGCGCTCGGCAACCGCGCCACCGGCTGGCTGCCACTGCCGATCATGCCCAGCGCCGGCACTGCGCTGACCCTCCAGGCGGCGCCCAGCACCCGCGCCAGCGAGGGTTGCAGACGTTCTGCCTGAGCGAGGATTTCCCCCTGAGGCCGCGTCAACAGGCGCAAGCTTGGTAGACGCTCGGCCAGAAGATCCGGATTGCGATACAGCCCCAGCACCGCCTCAAGTGCGGCCAAAGTCAACTTGTCGACCCGAAGCGCCCGTTTCAGCGGGTTCTTCTTGATCTTCGCGATCAGCTCCTTGCGCCCGACAATCAACCCGGCCTGTGGCCCGCCAAGCAACTTGTCGCCGCTGAAGGTGACGATATCCGCGCCATCGAGCAGCGCCTGGCGCACCGTAGGCTCTGCCGGCAACCCCCAGCGAGTGAGATCCAGCAGGCTGCCGCTGCCAAGGTCCTCAAGTAGCGGCAAACCATGGTTGTGTGCCAGTTGCGCCAACTCCGCCGTGGGCACGCTGGTGGTGAACCCCTGAATGCTGTAGTTGCTCGCATGCACCCGCATCACCAGACCGCTGCGCGGGCCAATGGCCGCTTCGTAATCCTTGGCATGGGTGCGATTGGTGGTGCCGACCTCGTGCAGCTTCACCCCCGCCCGAGCCATGATGTCGGGAATGCGAAACGCCCCGCCGATTTCGATCAGCTCGCCCCGGGAAATGATGCCTTCCTTGCGCGCTCCCAGGCTGTTGAGGGTCAGCAGGACGGCGGCAGCATTGTTGTTGACCACGGTCACCGCCTCGGCGCCGGTCAACTCGCGGATCAAACCTTCGATCAGATCGTCACGATCGCCGCGCTTGCCGCTGTGCAGATCGAATTCCAGGTTCAGCGGATAACGCGCCGCCATTTGCACGGCCTCAATGGCTTCTTCCGGCAGCAGGGCGCGGCCCAGATTGGTGTGCAGCACAGTGCCGGTGAGGTTGAACACTCGCCGTACATGGCTGCGGTGCTGGACAGCCAGACGCTCGCCTACCCTTCCTGCCAGCACTTCGGGACTGACTTCGACGGCTTGCATCTGCCCCAGTTGCACGCTTTCGCGCAATTCATCGAGCAGTTGCCGCAAGGACCCGAGCAAGGCTTCGCGCCCGTAACGCTCGGCCAGTGGCTGGCACGCCGGGTGTCGAAGCAGACTGTCGATGGAAGGCAGACGCGGGGTTTGGCTGGCAAGGCTTGCGGGCATCAGGCGCTCCAGAATACGAATGACCATCGCGCCAGAGTGTAGACCCTGTGCTCATTCGTCTCCCGGCGCCAGCAGCAGATTGGGCGCCAACCGCTGGTAACCGTCCTGGGCCAGGCGCATGTCCAGCATCAGGTTGGCGAGGTCCGCCGACAGGGCTTCGGCATGGGCATCGTTCTCCAGATACAGCAGTTTGAGATAGACATTGCAGCCCGGACATATTTCCGCCCGTAGCGGCGCCTGGTTCGCGGCGTGGCGATCGTCCTCCAGGCTCAGGTACTCAAGCCCCTTGCTCTGCTCGCAATACACGCACTTGACCCGCACCACATGCCACTCACAGGCACACAACGAGCAGACCAGATACCGCAGGCCGTTGTGTTTGCCGCGATGGCGAATCACCCCGGCCATGGCGGGCGATCCACAGGCCGGGCACTGGCTGAGGCTGGGGCCCGCCGTCAAATGCAGATCCGGCGTGCTCAACAGCCAATGGCTCCAGGCACTTTGCAGGGCCGCGCCGAGGAACGGCACCAGCGCCGCCGGCACCATGGAATATTGCCCGCTGAGCAACGCCACTGCCCACACCCGGCGTTGTCCGGTGCCGGCCTGACGCAGCGTATCCAACGCCTCGACCACAGCAGGCTGATCGGGAGCGACATAACACTGCAGCAGCGCATCGAGAAACCCTTGCCAATCATCTTCACGGCTCAAACTATCGGCGGCGAACGGCGGCAAGCCGTGCTCTCGGCACAGTTCGATGCGCTGGCGATCGAGCGGCTCGCTGGACGGCGGATTGTCCATCACCTGCTGTTGCGCCCGGCACAACCCGGCCAGCAGGCGCAGGTAATCGGCCAGCGGATGCCCTTCGGCCAGCTGGTCAAGGCGCTCGGCGCGCAGGGTGAACAGGTTGTGCGGTGGCAGGTGCAGAAACGGCGGCGAACCGGCCGCCGCTTCGATTTGTCCGGGTTCGAGAATGGTTGGCAAATGTCAGCCCTTTTTCGTGATCGGTCGCTGGGGAGTCTTGTCTCTGGTGTCGTCGCGGGTCACCTCGCGATACCACAATTCATGGTGCTTCTTCGCCCATGCGCGACTGACCCAGCCATGCATCATTGCGCTCACCGAACCCTTGATCCAGATGCCCGCGTAGATGTGCACGATGATGCTCAGAATCAGCACGAAACCCGCCAGCGCATGCAGCAGCATCGCCCAGCGAATCGCCGTGATGCCGAAGTACGCGCTGAAATACGCCCGCCAGATCACCAGGCCGCTGAACAGCAACACCAGCATGCACAGCAGTAAAGTCCAGAACAGCAGTTTCTGCCCCGGGTTGTACTTGCCGATGGCAGGCACGCCCTCCTCTTCGTTTTTCATCACCCGGTCGATGCGCTTGAGCCACAGGCGGTCGTTGGCGATGAAGTAATTGGCGCGCCAGAAACGGAACACCAGGCCGAGAAAAAACAGGAACATCAGCACGCCCATGAACGGATGCAGGATGCGCGTCCAGGGCCCGCCGCCGAACAGGTTGCTCAGCCAGAACAGCGCCGGATGAAACAGCGCCAGCCCCGACAGCCCGGCCATGAAGAACAGAATCGCCACCAGCCAGTGATTGGTGCGCTGGTTGGCGGTGTAGCGAAGGATCTCTTTGCGGATCATGGCCGGTTCTCCCGCTTGGGATCATAGGTATGCACCGAAGGATCGACTTCATGCACCGACGGATCCGGGCCATGGGGCACTTCATCTTCCTCGACAATCTGCGGGCCCACGCGCACGTAGTGGAAGAACCCGGCCAGCACCGCCGCGCCCATGGCCAGCAGCGCCAGCGGTTTGCTCACACCTTTCCACAGGCCTACCAGCGGACTGATGGTCGGGTCGGCAGCCAGCCCGGCGTAGAGCTTGGGCGTGTCGGCATGGTGCAGCACATACATCACATGGGTGCCGCCGACACCTGCCGGGTCATACAGCCCGGCGTTGTCGAAACCGCGGCTCTTGAGGTCGACGATGCGTTCGGCGGCGTGTTCCTTCATGTCTTCCTTGGTGCCGAACACAATGGCGCCGGTCGGACAGGTTTTCACGCAGGCCGGCTCCAGCCCTACCGCCACCCGGTCCGAACACAGCGTGCATTTGTAGGCCTTGTGGTCCTTTTGCGAAATGCGCGGAATGTTGAACGGGCAACCGGTGATGCAGTAGCCGCAACCGATGCAATGATCCTGGTTGAAATCGACGATGCCGTTGGCGTGCTTGATGATCGCCCCGGGGCTGGGGCACGCGGCCAGGCAACCGGGTTCGGCGCAGTGCATGCAACCGTCCTTGCGGATCAGCCACTCCAGGTTGCCGGCGTCGGTCTCGTGTTCGGTGAAGCGCATCAAGGTCCAGGTTTCGGCCGTCAGGTCCTGCGGATTGTCGTAGGTACCGTGGTTATGCCCTACTTCGTCGCGCAGCTCGTTCCATTCGGAACAGGCGACCTGACAGGCCTTGCAGCCGATGCATTTGGTGGTGTCGATCAGCTTCGCCACTTCCTCCAGATTGCGCACCGAAGACGGTACTGTGGTGGTGGCCGAGCGGGCAACGATGTCTTGGCTGGCCATTTATATTTTCTCCACGTTGACCAGGAATGACTTGGATTCCGGGGTCTGGGTGTTGCCATCGCCGAGGAACGGCACCAGGGTGTTGGTCAGGTAACCGTGGCGCGTCAGGCCGGTGAAACCCCAATGCAGCGGGATGCCGATCTGATGCACCACCTGGTTGTTGACCTGCAACGGCCGGATCCGCTTGGTCACCACCGCCACCGCTTCGATGAAGCCGCGTTTGCTGCTGACCCTCACCCGGTCGCCAGCGGCGATGCCTTTCTCCTTGGCCAGCACCTCTCCGATCTCGACGAATTGCTCAGGCTGGGCAATCGCGTTGAGCCGGCAGTGCTTGCTCCAGAAGTGGAAATGCTCGGTCAGCCGATAGCTGGTGGCCGCGTACGGATAGTCCTTGGCCACGCCGAGGGAATCCCATACCGACTCGAAGATCCGCGCCGCCGGGTTGCTGGTGGCTTTCTTGTTCTGCGGATGCAGCGGGTTGATGCCGATTGGCGTCTCGAACGGCTCGTAGTGCTCGGGGAATGGCCCTTCGTTCATCTTGTCGACGGCAAAGAACCGCGCCACACCCTCGGGGTTCATGATGAACGGGTTCATCCCAGCTTCCGGCGCTACGTCGGCCTTGTAGTCCGGCACGTCGGTGCCGCCCCAGGCCTTGCCGTTCCACCACACCAGGCGTTTTTTCTCGTCCCATGGTTTGCCCTGCGGGTCGGCCGAGGCGCGGTTGTAGAGAATCCGTCGGTTGGCCGGCCAGGCCCAGGCCCAACCTTGATGCTGGTGCATGCCGTAGGGGTCGTTGTTGTCCCGGCGGGCCATCTGGTTGCCGGTTTCGGTCCAGCTGCCGCAGAAAATCCAGCAACCCGACGCCGTACTGCCGTCGTCCTTGAGCTGGCTGAAGGCGGCCAGTTGCGAATTACCCTTGATCGCCGCGCCAGTGGCATCGGTGAAGTCGGTGGTGGCGTAGCCGTTGACCTCCTTGGCGATCTCCTCGGGCGAAGGCTCCTCGGGGATCTTGTACGGCCACGACAGTTTGAGCAGCGGATCGGGGAATTTGCCGCCGTTGGCCTGATAACGCTGGCGCAGACGCAAGAACAGCTCGGTCATGATCCGCACGTCGGTGCGGGCTTCGCCAGGACCATCGGCGCCTTTCCAGTGCCATTGCAGCCAGCGGCTGCTGTTGACCAGCGAGCCGTCTTCCTCGGCAAAACAGGTCGTGGGCAGGCGAATCACTTCGGTCTGGATATTGGCGGTGTTCACATCGTTGTACGGCCCGACCTTCTGCCAGAACTCCGAGGTTTCCGTGGCCAGCGGGTCCATCACCACCAGCCACTTCAGCTTGGCCAGCGCCGCCATCACCCGGTTCTTGTCGGGCAGCGCCGCGATGGGGTTGAAGCCCTGGCACATGTAGCCGTTGACCTTGCCCTGGCCCATCAGGTCGAAGACCTTGAGGATGTCGTAGTTGGGGATGTCCAGCTTCGGCAGGTAGTCGTAGGCCCAGTTGTTCTCGGCCGTGGCGTTGGCGCCGTACCAGGCCTTCATCAGGCTGACGTGGAACTTGCCGTAGTTCTGCCAGTAGGACAATTGTCCTGGACGCAGCGGCACCTGAGTGCGCTTGTGGATATAGGCGTTGTAATCCTGCTCGGCGTCCAGCGGCAGGGTCAGGTAACCCGGCAACGAGTTGGACAACAGACCAAGGTCCGTCAGGCCCTGGATGTTGGAGTGCCCGCGCAAGGCGTTCACGCCGCCGCCGGGCATGCCGACGTTACCCAGCAGCAATTGCACCATGGCCGCGCTGCGGATGATTTGCGAACCGATCGAGTGCTGGGTCCAGCCCAGGGCGTAGAGGATCGTCATGGTCTTGCCCGGTTGCGAGCAGGTGGCGATCTCTTCCCAGATTTTCTTCATCGCATCGACCGGCATGCCGCAGATCTGGCTCGCCAGTTCCATGGTGTAGCGGCTGTAATGCTGCTTCATCAACTGGAACACGCAATGCGGATCCTGCAGGGTGGGGTCGACTCTGACGAAACCGTCTTCGCCCAGCTCGTATCCCCAGCCGGACTTGTCGGTGTAGGCGCGCTTGTCCGCGTCGTAACCGCTGAAGATGCCATCCTCGAAGCCATAGCCGGCTTTGACGATGAACGACACGTCGGTGTAATTGCGCACGTATTCGTGCTGGATCTTGTCCTCGGTCAGCAGGTAATTGATCAACCCGCCCATGAAGGCGATGTCGGTGCCGGTGCGGATCGGCGCGTAATAGTCGGCTACCGAGGCGGTC
This sequence comes from Pseudomonas sp. SDO55104_S430, assembly GCF_054070595.1. Taxonomy (NCBI): domain Bacteria; kingdom Pseudomonadati; phylum Pseudomonadota; class Gammaproteobacteria; order Pseudomonadales; family Pseudomonadaceae; genus Pseudomonas; species Pseudomonas sp. SDO55104_S430. The sequence continues at coordinate 81,096 of NZ_JBSVXG010000005.1, forward strand.
CGGGTGAAACGCGGATCGACCACGATCAGCCGCGCCTTGTTGTGCGCCTTGGCTTCGGTCACCCATTTGAAACCGCATGGGTGCGCTTCCGCTGAGTTGCCGCCCATCACCAGAACCAGATTCGCATTGGCGATATCGGTCCAGGTATTGGTCATGGCACCACGGCCGTACGTCGGGGCAAGACTTGCCACCGTCGGGCCGTGTCAGACACGCGCCTGGTTATCGAACCCCAGCATGCCGAGACTGCGAATGACCTTGTGGGTGATGTAACCCGCTTCGTTGGAGGCCGCCGAGGCCGCGAGAAAGCCCGTGGTCAGCCAGCGATTGACCGTCTGGCCTTGCTCGTTCTTCTCGATGAAATTGGCGTCGCGGTCGGCCTTCATCAGGTCGGCGACGCGATCCAGCGCTTCATCCCAGCCGATGCGCGTCCACTCGTTGCTGCCGGGCTTTCGCACCTGCGGGTATTGCAGGCGACCGGGACTATGGATGAAGTCCAGCAGGCCTGCGCCTTTGGGGCAAAGGGTGCCGCGGTTGACCGGGTGGTCGGCGTCACCTTCGATGTGAATGATGCTTTGCGCGACATTTTTCGCCGCATCGCCCTGGCTGTACATGATCAACCCGCAACCGACCGAGCAATACGGACAGGTGTTGCGGGTTTCATGGGTGTGGGCGAGCTTGAAATGGCGCACCTGCTCGGCGAAGGCAAGCGTGGGGGCCATGCCCAACGCGCCAAGGCTCGAGCCTGCAAGGCCGATACCTGCGACCTTGAAGAACTGACGACGGCTGAGGTCCATCGTGCACTCCTGATCAGGTGGAGATCCGGTGCTTTGCCGGATTTTTCTGGACAATCACGGGCGCGGCAGACGCGCTGCCGACACTTGAACGATAGACAAGCCTGTCGAAACCGGGATGAAAACCGACCGTCGGCCGCTTGTCGGCGATTCCCACTGCGCACACAAAACACTGTGGGAGCGGGCTTGCCCGCGATAGCGGTGGATCAGTCGACATCAATTCTGAA